>CBRAFF010000052.1:0-8394 GCA_967755155.1 uncultured bacterium | reverse complement strand
GCGCGCATAGGCCCAAAGCCTAAACCTTGGTGCCCAGGGGCGCAACGGTGCGCTACAGGGAAAGTGCGGGGGAGCGCGGGCTCGGTTAGGGGCGGGCGCCGAAGCTGGTGAAGTGCCTCAGCCAGTCGGTCAGCAGGGTCTTCTGGGAGATGGTGGGGAGCTGCACGAAGCGGATGCCGGCGCGGCCCTGCTCGTCCACCCACACCACCTCGCCCCAGCCTTCGATAGTCTTTTTGGTGCCGGGCAGGGGGAGGGTAAGGCGCACGTTGCGTCCGCCGGGCAGCGCCTCCGCCAGGATCACCGACATGCCGGTGTCGCTCAAGTCGGAGACGATGCCCTGGACCTCTTTTCCGTCCTCGAAGCCCAGGAGCGCGATCACCTGCAGGTTTTGGCGGTTCAGGTTGCGGCGGTCGCGGCGCATCAGGTTGTGGGCCGCCCGCATGGTCAGCTTGGCGCGCTCCGGCGAGATGGGCTTGTGCACCACGAAGTTCGCGCCCATTTCGAACGCCGTCTTCAGGTTGGCGCGGCCGTCGATGAGCGCGAAGGTGACCATGTTCTTGTTGGAGGCGGTGCGCCGCAGGGCTTTCATCACGTCGCCCGCTCCCCGCATCTCCATGTCCACGATCACCGCGTCGAACTTGCGGCGGGAGAACATCTCCATCCCGAACTCCAGCTCCGAGCAGACTTCCACCTCGACTCCCATCTCATCCAGGAGCCGGCGCAGGGTCTGCAACACCTGCGGGTCGCGGCAAAGCAGCAGGGATTTAAGGGTCATGGCAGACTTTCCTGGGGGATCAGTTACCGTGCTGCGCGTGGCAGCAGAAAACACGGCCGCGAGGCGGTCTCGGCCAACAACTTGGGGGAGAAAACCCATTCCGAACTTCCTTTGTGCGGGCTCCGGAAGGGCAGGGGGGGCAACCTTCGTCGAGCTTGCAGGATACTTCCTAGAAAAATGGTAATACCCAGCGTGGAGGACTGTCAAGGGTTGGAGGCGGTTTTTTCGCGAGCGCTGTGCAAAAGCCCTAAAATGGTCCGGCCCGCGGATGGAAACCCCTTACAGCATCATCATTCCCGCCTACAACGAAGGCCAGCGCCTGAGGGCGACGCTCGACCGCGTCCTGGCCCACGTGGAAGCCTGCGGCTGGAAGGCCGAGGTGCTGGTGGTGGACGACGGCTCCACCGACTCCACCGCCGAGCTGGTCCGCGACTACGCCCGCCGGCGTCCCGCCGTCCGGCTGCTGGAGAACCCGGGCAACCGGGGCAAGGGATACAGCGTGCGCAGCGGCATGCTCCAGGCCTCGGGCGAGATGCTGCTGTTCACCGACTCTGATCTGTCCGCGCCCATCGCCGAGGCGGGGAAGCTGTTCGCCCGCCTGGCCGCGGGCGCCGACGTGGCCATCGGCTCGCGCTGGCTCGACCCTGCGCTCCAGACTGCCCGCCAGCCCCTTTACCGCCAGTTTTTCGGCCGGCTGTTCAACCTGCTCCTGCGGATGGTGCTGGGGCTGCGCTTCCAGGATACGCAATGCGGATTCAAGGCCTTCACCCGCCGCGCCGCCCAGCTCCTGTTCGCCCGCCAGCGCATCGAGCGCTGGGGCTTCGACCCGGAGCTTCTCTTCCTCGCCGGCCAGCTCGGCCTGAAGGTGGAAGAGGTGGCGGTGGAGTGGGCGGACGACCCGCGCACCAAGATCCGCCCGCTGCGCGACGGCCTGCGCATCTTCTCCGAGATGCTGCGCATCCGCTGGTACAGCCTCACCGGGAAATATGCCGGGGAGGTCCCGGCCGCGCCTCAGGCCGGGACGAAATAGAAGGCCGCTCCCAGGATGAGGTAGAGGGCGAGGAGTTGCGCGCCTTCGAACCAGTTGCTTTCGCCGTCGGAGGAGATCATCTCCACGATGAGCACGGAGAGGGCGATGGAGGCGATCTCCAGCGGGTGAAAGACCAGCGACATGCGGTTGCCCAGGCCCCAGGAGAGGAAGACCAGCAGGGGAGCGACGAAGAGCGCGATCTGGGTGCTGGAGCCGACGGCGATGGTCATGCTGAGGTCCATGTGGTTGCGCCGCGCCATCACCACGGCCGAGGAGTGCTCGGCGGCGTTGCCCACGATGGCCACCACGATCACGCCCACGAACAGCTCGGTCATGCCCAACTGGCGGGTGACGGCGCCGATCTCGTCCACCAGCATCTCGCTGAGGATGGCGATGAGCACGGTGGCCAGCACCAGCGACAGCAGCGCCGCCCGGCGCGACTGCTCCGGCTTCGCGGTGTGTACCACCTCTTCCGCCACGAACAGGGACTTGTGCGTCTTCAGCGTGAACAGGAAGCTCACGCCGTAGACGGCCATCAGCACTCCCGCCGTCCACAGGCTGAGGGTCTGAACGTCGAGTCCCTGGTACTTGAGGCTCTCGTGGATGGAGAGGTCGTACACCGCAGGCATGACCAGCGCGGCCACCGCCAGGAAGAGCATGGTGCTGTTGGCGCCGGCGGCGGTGCGCGAGAACTGCTGCTTCTCCCGCCCGATGCCGCCGGCCAGGATGCTCAGCCCCAGCACCAGCAGCAGGTTGCCGATGATGCTTCCGGAGAGGGAAGCCTTTACCACTTCGACGTGCCCGGCGCGCAGGGCGAAAAAAGCCAGGATGAGCTCGGTGGCGTTGCCCATGGTGGCGTTGAGCAGGCCGCCAATCACCGGCCCGGAGTAGGCGGAGAGGGTTTCGGTGGCCTCGCCCAGCACGCCGGCCAGCGGGATGATGGCCACGGCGGCGGCCAGGAAGATGAGCAGCGGGTCGGCGTGCGCCAGGTGCAAGGCGAACGCGGCGGGGATGGCCGCCAGCAGCAGGTTCAGCCAGAGGGCCCGCGTCTTGAGCGGGAACTTGTGCCACAACCGGGCCAGCATGCCGCTGCGCGCGTCGCTCATGGCGCGCGATTGTACACTCCGCGGCGCGCTGCATCTATAATGTCCGGCGCCCAGAGAGGGAACGGGGAGGAACCATGCCCGCCAGCGTAGCCGTTCAGGACTTCGTGGCCCAGCTTCGCAAGTTCCCCGAGCCCGACTTCTCCCGCCAGGACGCCATCCGGGACTTCCTGCGCTCCGCCCCGGTCGAGCCGGAGAGCCTGGCGCCCTACCTCCTGTGGGACCGCCAGCACTACACCCGCAACCTCATCGACAAGACGCCGCTCTACGAGCTCATCGCCATCTGCTGGGAGGTGGGGCAGGGCAGCTCCACCCACAACCATCGCGAGCAGAATTGCTGGATGGCAGTCCCCATCGGCCGCCTGATGGTGCAGAACTACCGCGTGCTGTTCCAGGACCTGAAGGCAGGGAAGTGCCGCCTGGAACAAACCGACAGCGTGGAGATGAACGCCGGGAATCCCCTGGCGGTCGATCCGCGGGAGCCGGTGCATCGCGTCTACAACCCGGCGGAGTTCAACGCCCGCGCCGTCAGCCTGCACGTGTACTCCCGCCCCTTCGACAGCTGCGACGTCTATTCCGAAGAGCAGGGAACCTGCGGCCCAATCCGGCTGTACTACAACACGGAGTACGGAAAGCCCTCCGCGCGGCAGGCGTAGCGGCGCCGCCCCTTCCTAGGCGGCCGGCGGGCTCTCGCCCTGTCCCTCCGCCATTTCCTCCCGCAGGATGGGGAGCAGCGTGGTCAGCAGGGAGAAGACGACCGGACCGAGGAACAATCCCACGAAGCCGAAGGTCAGCAGGCCGCCCAGGATGGCGAAGAGCAGCAATACGATGTGCAGTTGCAACCGTCCCCGCAGCACCAGCGGCCGGATGATGTTATCGGCCATGCCCACCACGAACAGGCCATAGAGCACGAGGATCAGGGCCTTGCCCGGATGGTGGGTCACCAGCAGGTAGACCGCCGCCGGGCCCCACACCAGCGAGGTGCCGATCACCGGGATGACCGAGCAGACGGCGGCCAGCATGCCCAGCATCAGGAAATTGTCGATGCCCGCGAAGTAGAGTCCCACCCCGGTGAGCAGGCCCTGGGCCAGCGCCACGCCCACCAGGCCGTAGAGCGTGGCCACCACGCTGGAGTGGACGGCGCGGTAGAGACGCTCGACATTCTCCCGGCGCAGCGGCAGGGCCTCGGCCAGTGCGTCGAGCCAGTGGGCGCCGTCGCGAAAGAAAAAGAACAGGAAGACGAAGGTCAGAATGCCGTCGGTGATCCCGCCGACGGCTCCGCCCGCGATGGACGACCCCATGCTCACCAGGAAGACGCTGGCGCGCTCCGGTAGCTCGCTCACCCGCTGGCGGATGTGGAACTGCTCCACATCCACGTATTGCGACGCCCAGAGCACGAGGCGCGCCTGGCCGTGTTGCAGGTAGGCCATGAATCCGCCTTCCTGCGTGCTCTGGTCGGAGATGCGCGTGGCGATCTGCAAAAGCTCGCCGCCGATCAGGTAGGTGAGCACAAAGGCGGGCAGCGCCACTCCCAGGAACACGATCAGCGTGGAAAGGACCGCCGCCCAGTCCTGCCAGCGAATGCGCTTCCTCAGCCAGGCATGCAGCGGATAGCAGCCCAGCGCGATCACCGAAGCCAGGGTGAGCGGACGCAGGAAGGGCCGCACCATGTCCAGCGCCAGGAACAGCAGCGCCCCGATCAGGATGAGCAGGAGGATCAGCCGCTTTTTGTGCGCGTCACTCGCCATGTGGGTCGCGGTGGGCCCGCCAGGATTCGAACCTGGGACCAAGGGATTATGAGTCCCCTGCTCTGACCGCTGAGCTACAGGCCCGTCCGCCCTCAATCTACCATTCCTTGGAAAGGGGAGGCGAAAAACTCCTGAACGCAACTCTGCCCGGTCCCGGGGGATACCACCCAGAGGACCCGAAAGGGAAGCTTCGGACAGCGGAGCTTGCGGATTCCCGCGGAGGGCTATCGCTTCTTCGGTGTGCGCCGCCTCGCCGCCGGGCGGAGCTTGCGGCGCAGAGCGGTAAGCGCCTGGGCGAGGCGCGTGACCTCATCTTCGAGCGCGGCGTAGGCGGCGCCGACGGCCGCGAGGTCGCCCTCGCGGCCCAGGGTTTCCAGCTTGCGCGCCGCCTCGTAGGCGCCGCGCGCGGCGAAGTTTCCCACCGAACCCTTCAGGGCGTGCGCCGAGGTCTGCACCCGGGCGGCGTCGCGCCGCCGCACCGCGCTCCGCAGTTCGGCCAGCAGCCCGGCCCGGTCGTGCAGGAAGAGGTCCACCAGCTCGAGCAGCAGCTTGCGGTCGCCGCTGACGCCGGCCACCAGCGCCGCCTCGTCCAGCACTCCGCCGGCCGCTTCTTTTTCCCGGCCCGCGCCCGAGGAGGCCACGGGCGCCAACTGCTCCACCGTCTTCAGCAGCTCTTCGGTGCGGATGGGCTTGGGGACGTAGGCGTCCATGCCGGCGCGCAGGCAGCGCTCGCGGTCCTCGGGCAGGGCGTGCGCGGTCATGGCCACGATGGGAATGCGACGGCCGGAGTGCTGCTCGCGCTCCCGGATGGCCGCGGTGGCCTCGAAGCCGCCCATCTCCGGCATCTGCACGTCCATCAGGATGAGGTCGAAGCGATGCTTCTCCGCCTCGGCCAGCGCCTCGCGCCCGTTCGCGGCCACCGTCACGCGGTGTCCCTGCTTCTCCAGCAGACGCCGCACCAGCCGCTGGTTGACGGCGTTGTCTTCGGCCACCAGGATGTGCAGGCGCGGTCCCGCCCGCCGCGACGCGCGCGCCTTCACCGGCCGCACCGGCTCGCGCTCTCCGAAGGTGGTCAGGATGGCGTCCATCAGGTCCGACTGCTTCACCGGCTTGGTCAGGAAGGCGGAGACGCCCAGCTTGCGGCTGCGCGCCGCGTCCTCGGGCTGGCCCGCCGAGGTCAGCAGGATGAGCTTGGTGTGCTTCAGGCTGCGGTCTTTGCGGATGCGCTCGGCGAGCATGAAGCCATCCATCTCCGGCATGTGACCGTCGAGCAGCGCCAGCGCGAAGGGACGTTGCCGCGCGCGCGCCTGGGCCAGCGCCTCGAGCGCCGCCGCTCCGCTCTCCACCAGCGCCGGCTTCATGTGCCAGCGGCGCAGCACTTCTTCCAGGATGCGCCGGTTGGTGGCGTTGTCGTCCACCACCAGCACGGGAAGATCGCGCAAGCTGGCGGGCTCGGTGAGAGACGCCGGCTCGGCGCCGGCCAGCCCGAAGCAGGCGGTGAAGTGGAAGGTGCTGCCGTGGCCCACCTGGCTCTCCACCCAGATGCGCCCGTCCATCAGCGCCACGATCTGCGAGGAGATGGCCAGGCCCAGCCCGGTGCCGCCATAGCGCCGCGTGGTGGAGCTGTCGGCCTGCGCGAAGGCGTCGAAGATCACCTGCTGCTTCTCCGGGGCCACGCCGATGCCCGTGTCGCGCACGGAAAAGTGCAGGCTGGCCTGATGTTCGGTGCGCGACACGGGTTCCACCCGCAACACCACCTCGCCGTGCTCGGTGAACTTCACCGCGTTGCCCACCAGATTGATGACCACCTGGCGCAGGCGTCCCGGGTCGCCCACCAGCGCGTCCGGGACCTCGGGCAGGATCTCGGTGGCCATCTCCAGGCGCGAGTCGGCCCGCAGCGCCAGCACTTTCATGGTGTCTTCCAGGGTGTCGCGCAGGCGGAAGTGCGAGTAATCCAGTTCCAGCTTGCGCGCCTCGATCTTGGAGAAGTCCAGGATGTCGTTGATGAGCGCCATCAGCGATTCCGCCGAATCGCGCACCCCCTTCAGGTACTCGCGCTGCTCCGGGGTGAGCTTGGTTTCGAGCGCCAGCTCGGTCAGGCCCACGATGGCGGTCATGGGCGTGCGGATCTCGTGGCTCACGTTGGCCAGGAAGTCGCCCTTGGCGCGGTTGGCCGCCTCGGCCGCTTCCCGGGCGCGGCGCGAGTCTTCCTCCGCCCGACGCCGCTCACTGAACTGCCCGATCTGGCTCCCGATGGTGGCCAGCATGTTCAGCAATTCCTCGTCCGGCTCGCGGATCTCCCGGCTGAAGAACTCCATCACCCCCAGCACGTCCGCTCCCAACAGGATGGGGAGGGCGAAGGCGGCGTGCAGTCCTTCGCGGTCGGCCACCGGGGCCCGCGGGAAGTTGACGTCCTGGGTGACGTCCGGGATCCAGGCGGGCTTGCCGCTCGTCCACACCCGTCCCGGCAGCCCCACTCCCCTGGGGAACGACGTTTGGCGGCTGAGCGCCTCAAACTCCGGGAACTTCACGCTCGCCGGATGCCAGGTCTCCACGCAGCGCAGCAGCGTCGCCTCCCGGTCCACGATCCACAGGGCGCCGTGCTCCCAGTCGAGGATGGTGCAGATGGCCTGCAGGATGCGCGGCGCGGCTTCCTGGAGCGTGGCTGCCTCGGCCAGCACCCGCGCCGTGGCGTACTCCGCCGCCAGGCGTTGTTGCGTCTGCTGCAGTTCGCGGACGGCTTGTTCCAGCCGCTCCGCGTCGGGGGTGGGTAGGGGCGCCGGCATCCGAAGCTGCCCGCAAGGGGAGAGGCTCATTGTTGTCCAAAGGCGTTTGCCGATGCAACCCGCGCCGGACTACAGTAAGGATTCCTCCGGCGACATGAGCCCGCCCCGCGAAGCCGCGCAACGCATCCTGGTGGTGGACGACGACCGCACCTTCCGCCATGCCCTCACCCAGATGCTGACCCGCGCCGGATATTCCGTGGCCGGCGCCGCCGATGGGCAGCAAGCCCTGCGCCGCATCCAGAAGTCCCACTTCGACCTGGTCCTGCTGGACGTGTGGATGCCGCGCATGACCGGTCTGGAAGTCCTCGCCCGCCTGCGCACCATGGAGCAGCGCCCCAAGATCGTGGTCATGACTAGCGACAACACGCCGGAGACCGTGCTGCAGGCCGTCCGCGAGCAGGCCTACCAGTACCTCACCAAGCCGTTCCCGCCGAAGAAGGTGGTGGAGCTGGTCCAGGAGGCGCTCTCGCAGGCGGCGGTGCCGCCCATCGAGGTCATCTCCGCGCGCCCGCACTGGGTGGAGCTGCTGGTGCCCTGCGAGCGCGCCGCCGCCGAGCGCATCCAGACCTTCCTCCTGCGCCTGCGGGGAGACCTGCCGGAGCCGGTGCGCGAATCCGTGGGCCAGGCCTTCCGCGAGTTGCTGCTCAACGCCATCGAATGGGGCGGGCAGCTCGACCCCAACCGCAAGGTGCGCATCTCCTTCCTGCGCGCCCGCCGCATGCTGCTCTACCGCATCGCCGACCCCGGCCCCGGCTTCCGCTTCGAGGGGCTCACCCACGCCGCCGTCTCCAACCCTCAGGACGACCCCATCGGTCATCTCGCCGTGCGCGAGCAGAAGGGCCTGCGCGCCGGCGGCTTCGGCATCCTGATGACCCGCGCCATGGTGGATGAGCTGCTCTACAACGAGGCGCAGAACGAAGTCGTCCTCATCAAGTACCTGGACGACGCCCCC
>CBRAFF010000051.1:0-8403 GCA_967755155.1 uncultured bacterium | reverse complement strand
CCGGCGGCCTCGACGGCGACGGCCTGGGGCTGGTACTCGCTGATGGAGACGTCGACCACGGCGCGTCCCACCAGGCGGGTCTTGGCGGTGGAGTGCAGGTGCACGGGGAAGGTGAAGCTGCCGAAATCGGCGTAATCGGTGGTGAACTCGATCTTGTTGACGAAGAAGGAGGGCGACTTCACCGCCTGGCCCTCGGCGCGGCGCAGGCTGCCGGTGAGCGAGTCGATGTAGATGCGGCCCTTGAACAGGCCCACGCGCTTCTGCCGCGGCTTGGCGTCGTAGACGTGGACCTGGCGCCCGTCGATCTCCTTCACGCCCTTGTAGTTGAACTTGTAATTACGGGAGTTGATGGCGCTGTCCTGGCCCTGCTCCTTTTCCGCCCGGTCCACTTCGGCCTGCAGCAGACGGTGGATGACGTTGCTCTTGACGAAGCCGTCGCCGGTGAAGCTCACCGCCTTGAACTTCAGGGTGCGAGGAGCGGAGTAGGTGCGCTGCAATTCGTAGCGTCCCTTTTGCGCCTGGTCGGGGAGCTCGGCCTCGATCACGGTGCTGGCGGAGTAGGAGGCCAGGGAGGCGGCTTGCCAGGCGGCGCGCTCATGGTAGATGGCGAGCGCCAGATCCGGTCCCATCTGAGCCATGGCCACCGGGGCCACCAGCGTCAGGTCGGAACTCGGCGGCGCCGCGGTCAGCTCGGCGGGCGGCTCGGCTGCCGGCGTTTGCGTCTCCGTCTGGAGCTGCAACACCTTGGGCTTCTTGGACTGGGCCTCAGCCCGAGGGGCCGCGACCAGCACGAATGCCGGAGTGCAAAACCCCGCCAACAGAATGTAGGCAAGCAGTTTTCTCATGAAGGACCAATCCGTTATTCTAACCCATTTTTGGCGGCCCGGGCAACAGAATAGCACGCAAAATGCCGCGCCGTTACTCCAGGAATCATATCTCGCAATCCCCCGTTTTCGCTGCAGGGAAGTTTCCCACATTGCGGGGCGAAAGGGAGCGCAGTACCATGAGGTTCCCTTCGAACTCATGTCCGGCGCCGACGCAACTCCATCCCTGAAGAGCGAAGAGCCCAAGAGCGAAACGTCCGCGGGCGCTCCGGAGGTGAACGTCTTCGCGGTGTATGGCGTGGAGCCCGAGGTGCAGGCCTACGCCATGGCCAAGTACTCGCGCTCAGCGCTCTCCATGAAGGAGTCGCTCAAGGAGATCAACGAGCAGAAGGCGGAAAAGTTCCTCAACACCTTCTACTTCCAGTACGGGCACCGCTCCATCGCCGACCTGGCGCACATCGCGCTGGCCGTCGAGCGGCTGTCCATCCTGGCGGCCATCGCGCTGGTGGACGAGCCGCGCTGGGACGGCCAGGAGCGCTCCACCCGCTACCAGGATTTCAAGAAGAGCGGCTACTACGTGCCCGAATTCGGCAGCGACGAGAAGTCGCGAGAGCTCTATCGCGAGACCCTTTCGTTCCTGTTCCGCGAGTACGAGCGCTTCTCCGAGGGGATGTTCCGCGCCCTGGAAGAGCGCACGCCGCGGCCGGCGGAGATGAAGCCGGATGCCTATGAGCGCACGCTGCGCGCCCGCGCCTTCGACCTGTCGCGCTACTTCCTGCCCCTGGCCACCTACACCTCGCTGGGCGAGATCGTGAACGCGCGGACGCTGGAGAACCAGATCGCGCACCTGCTCTCGCACACCCACGGCGAGGTCCGCACCCTGGCGGAGCTGCTGAAGAAGGCGGCGCGCGAGCCCGCCTACAACGCCAATCATGAGGCCTGGCGGGCGCTGGTGGAGGAGGCGCGCGCGCTCGACCCCGCGCTGGGCGAGCGCCTGGCGCAAGCCCTGCTCAAAGAGGTGAAGGCGGCGCCCACGCTGGTGAAGTACGCCGAGGCCAATCCCTACGAAATGGAGACGCGGCGGGAACTGCGGCAGGCGGCGGCGGAGTTGATGGCGGGCGCCGCGATGGCCCAGGTCAACACCGTGGACCTGCTGGAGGACGAGTCGCTCGAGATCGAGCTGGCCACCACGCTGCTCTACGCCCACTGCCACTATCCCTACAAGCAGATCCGCAAGCGGGTGGAGGGCCTCGAGGGGGCGCGGCGCGAGGAGATCGTCGAGTTGGGAATGAAGCATCGCGGCCCGCACGACGAGCTGTTGCGGCCCTTCGCTTCCGGGCAGAAGTTCCGCTTCGACATCCTGATGGATATCGGCGGCTTCCGCGACATGCACCGCCACCGCCGCTGCGTGCAGATCCTGCAGGGCTTTACCGCGGAACACGGCTATGAGACGCCGGAGGAGGTCTCGGCCGCGGGCATGCGCCAGCGCTACGATGAGGGGATGAAGCGCGCGGCCCAGGCTGCGGCGCAACTGGCGGCCGAGCGGCGCGCCGCCGGAGACCTGGAGAGCGAGGAGAGCGCGCAGTACATGCTGCCGCTGGCCTACCGCTGCCGCACGCTGTTCAAGATGGACTTCGCCGAGGTGCTGTACATCGCCGAACTGCGCACCACGCCGGCGGGCCACTTCTCCTATCGCCACGTGGCCTGGGACATGTACCGGGACGTGGCGCGGGCGTATCCGGCGCTGGCCAAATACTTCCGAGTGACGGACGTCAGGGAGCCCGTTGATTTACTCAAGAGGTAGAGATCCCTCGCGAAGCTCGGGATTTCGGCTGCGGGCTCAGACGCCCGCAAAGCGCCTCAACTTCCGGGTGACGGATGTGCGCGAACCGGTGGACCTGCTGAAGAGGTAACTGGGCGGTTTCGCCTTTCTTTCGCTTTCGAGCGGAGTTTAGCGTATAATTCGGGCGTCGTTCGCGCTTGTTCCGAATCCGGAACAAGAAACAGATTTCCCGGTTTGAGCTGGTTTTTCGGTATACAACACGCCGACCGAAGCACAGGAGAGCACTCATGGCAGACGAGAAGGGCAAGGCGATCGATCTGGCGCTGGCGCAGATCGAGAAGCAGTTCGGCAAAGGCTCCATCATGCGGCTGGGGTCGACGGGGGCCATCGTTCCCATCTCCGTCATCCCCACCGGCTCCATCTCCTTCGACGCGGCGCTGGGTGTGGGCGGTTTCCCCCGCGGACGCGTGGTGGAGGTCTTCGGGCCGGAGTCCTCGGGCAAGACCACCATCGCGCTGCAGGTGATCGCGGAGGCGCAGAAGGCGGGCGGCATGGCCGCCTTCGTGGACGCGGAGCACGCCCTCGATCCCGCTTACGCCAAGAAGCTGGGCGTGGACGTGGACAACCTGCTGGTGTCGCAGCCGGATTGGGGCGAACAGGCGCTGGAGATCGCCGAGGCCCTGGTGCGCTCGAACGCCATCGACGTGCTGGTGGTGGATTCGGTAGCCGCGCTCGTCCCCAAGGCCGAGCTCGACGGCGAGATGGGCGACCACCACGTGGGCCTGCAGGCGCGGCTGATGTCGCAGGCGCTCCGCAAGCTCACCGGCATCGTCTCCAAGTCGCGCACCTGCATGATCTTCATCAACCAGATCCGGGAGAAGATCGGGGTGATGTTCGGCAACCCGGAGACCACCTCCGGCGGGCGGGCGCTGAAGTTCTACTCCTCGGTGCGCATCGACATCCGGCGCATCGCGGCCATCAAGGAAGGCGACCAGGTGGTGGGCTCGCGCACCCGGGTGAAGGTGGTGAAGAACAAGGTAGCGGCGCCTTTCCGCGACGCGGAATTCGACATCCTCTACGGCGAGGGCATCTCGCGCGAGGGCGACCTGCTGGACCTGGCGGTGAACCTGGGGCTGATCGAGAAGTCCGGCACCTGGTTCAGCTTCCGCGGGGAGCGCCTGGGGCAGGGCCGGGAGAACGCGCGCAACTTCATGCGCGAGAATAAGGACGTCACCAAGACGCTGGAGGTCGAAGTGCGCAAGGCCCTGGGGCTGCACGCCCCCGCGGCGCCCGCCCCCCTCCCCGCCGAGCCAGTGCAGAAGGAGCAGGCCCGGGCCGTGGCGCGGAAGTAGGACGCAATGCCCACCGTGCTGCGGCTCAGGGGCCATCGCTTCTTCTTTTTCAGCAATGAGGCACAAGAGCCGCCGCACATCCATGTTGCACAAGCCGAAAGATATGCTAAGTTCTGGCTTGAGCCTGTGGCTTTGGACCGCAATCGGGGTTTTCGCCGCAGCGAGCTGACCTGGCTGGAGCAGGTGGTTCACCAGCACCACGCGCGCTTCCTTGAGGCTTGGCATGGTCACTTTGCCCGCTAGATTCGAACCGGTGGCCGTGGGCGTAGCGTTCACGAACGGGCGAATGCTCATCCGCCTGGCAGACGGCCGCGAACTGTCGGTGCCCCTGACGTTCTTTCCCCGCCTGCAGAAAGCCCCCATCCGGGCCCGCAAGAATTGGGAGCTCGTTGGCGGCGGTATCGGCATTCACTGGCCTGACTTGGACGAGGACATTTCCGTGGAGAATCTTCTGGCCCCCCGAACTTCCCACCTGCGGGAACGCAAGTCCGTCAAGGGCGCTTCGGGAAAGCGCTGACCCGGTTCCCACAGGCGTCAGCTTCTCCACTACTCCTGCCCGGTCAGCGCCAGAATCCCCGGCTTTTTCTATGCGCTCCGGCGCGGAAGCGGTGATATAAAAGCCCCTGGTCCCGCGGCCAGCCGCATGAAGCCCGTCCTCGCCATCTATCCCGGCTCCTTCGACCCGCTGACCAACGGGCATCTGGACCTGATCGAGCGCGGCAGCAAGATCTTCGACCAGCTCATCGTGGCCATCCTGCGCCACCCGGAAAAAGCCCCGCTGTTCTCGCTGGACGAGCGCCGCGAGATGCTGGAGTCGATGACGGCGCGCTTCAAGAACGTGAGCGTGGACACCTTCGACGGCCTGCTGGTGGACTACGCGCGCAGCAAGGGAGCGGGGGCGCTGCTGCGCGGTATCCGCGCCATCAGCGACTACGAGTACGAACTGCAGATGGCGCTGATGAACCGCAAGCTCGCTCCCAAACTGGAGACCGTGTTCATGATGCCGGCGGAGAAGTACTCCTACCTGAGCTCGCGCCTGGTGAAGGAGATCTTCCGCCACGGCGGCTCGGTGCGCGGGCTGGTCCCGAAGAAGGTGGAAGAGCGGCTGCACAGCAAGGTGGGCCGCGCCTACCGCGCCAAGCCGGCGAAAGCCGCAGCCAAGCGAGGGAAACGGACGAAATGAGCGCCACGGCGGAAGTGAAAGTAAAGACGTCGCCCTTGAGTGAGCGCATCCAGCGCATCGAGATCTCGGCCACGCTGGCGGTGGTGAACGAGGCGGAGAAGCTGCGCGCCGCGGGCACGGACCTGGTGGACTTCGGCGCGGGCGAGCCGCACTTCTCGACGCCCCAGCACATCAAGGACGCCGCCGTGGCGGCGCTGGCCGCGAATTTCACCAAGTACACGGCGGTGGCGGGCACGGCCGAGCTGCGCGACTCGATCGTGCGCCGGCACGCGACCGATTTCGGCTCCGCCTACAAGCGCGAGGAGGCCATCGCCTCAACCGGCGGCAAGCACGCGCTGTTCAACGCCATCCAGGTGCTGGTGGACCACGGCGACGAAGTCATCGTCCCCGTGCCCTACTGGGTCTCGTTCAAGGACATCATCCAGTACGCGGGCGGCGGGTGCGTGTTCGTGGAGACGGACGAGCAGCGCGGTTTCCAGCTCACGGCTGCGATGATCGAGCGGGCACTGACGCCGCGCACCAAGGCCATCCTCTTGAACTCGCCGTCGAATCCCTCGGGCGCGGTGATGAGCGCGGACGACATGGCGGCCATCGTGCGCCTGGCGCACCAGCGCGGCATCTACGTGATCTCCGACGAGTGCTACGTCTACCTGAACTTTGCCGGGAAGCCGTTCTCCGCCGGCTCGCTCACCGACTGCAAGGAGCACCTGGTCATCATCGGGTCGCTGTCGAAGACTTACGCCATGACGGGATGGCGGCTGGGCTACGCGCTGGCGCCTGCGCCCCTGGTCTCCGCCATGCAGAAGCTGCAAAGCCAGTCCACGTCGAACCCGACCTCCATCGTGCAGAAGGCGGCGGTGGCCGCGCTCAACGGGCCGCAAGAGTGCGTGGCAGAGATGCGCGCCGACTACATCCGGCTGCGCGACCAGATCGTCAGCGGTCTGCGCGGCATCCCGGGCCTGGCCTGCACCCAGCCCGAAGGGGCGTTCTACGCCTATCCCAACGTCTCCAGCTACTTCGGGCGGGGCGGCATCGGCTCGGCTTCGGACGTCGCCGGGCACCTGCTGCGCGAGGCGGGCGTGGTCACCGTCCCCGGCGAGGGCTTCGGCACGCGCGAGCACATCCGCATCTCCTATGCCACCTCGGCGGCGGAGATCGAAAAGGGCCTGGGGCGCATGCGCAAGTTCTTCGCCGGGCTCTGACCGGGCTGGAAACGGGCCTCCGCGCCCTGCCTGTCCTTTGTGCTTGGGTTTTCGCCCACCCTTGTTACCATTAGGCCGCCTTCATGTCTGACCTCTATCCATTGCTGCTGCTGCCCGAGTTCAAGGAGCGGGTGTGGGGGGCGCGCGACCTCGCGCCCTTCTATCCCAACTACAAGATGGGAGCGGAGCCCATCGGCGAAGTTTGGCTGACGGGCGACGAGTGCCGCGTGGCCAACGGCCGCATCACCGGCCAGACGCTGGGAGTGCTCGCCGCCCGCTATGGCCGGGAGCTGGTGGGCGAGGCGCCGCCGGACGCGGAGCGCTTCCCGCTGCTGGTCAAAGTCCTGTTCCCCCGCGAGAAACTGTCGGTGCAGGTGCATCCCACGGACGAAGACGCGCGGCGCGGCGCGGGCGTCCGCGGCAAGAGCGAGTGCTGGTACGTGCTGACGGCGGAGAAGGACGCGCAAGTGGGCCTGGGCCTGAAGCCCGGCACCACGCGCGCCGACTTCGAGGCCGCAGCCCGCCACGGCGAGCCCACCGACCAACTGCTCCACTGGATCCACGTCCAGCCCGGGGAGATGCTCTACAACCCAGCGGGCACGTTGCACTGCATCGGGCCGGGGTCGGTGCTGGTGGAGATCCAGCAGCACTCCGACACCACCTACCGCCTGCATGACTACGGCCGCGCGCGCGAACTGCAGGTGGAGCAAGGCCTGCAGGCGATGCGAGAGCGCACCGGCGCCGGCAAGGCCACACGGGGCAGCGAGAAGGCCATGCTGCTGGTGTCCCCGCATTTCGGCGTGTACAAGTTTCTGGCAGAGGGCGAGAGCGTCCAGAGGCACACCGGCTCCCGCCCCTCCTCGGCCCGGGTGGTGGTGGGACTGGACGGCTGCGGAGTGGTGGCGGCCGGCGGAGTGGAGACCAGCGTGACTACGGGCGATGCGCTGGTGGTGCCGGCGTCACTGGAGGAGTTCACCGTCCGGCCGCAGTGGCGCTTCGAGTATCTTTGCATCGCCGTGCCGCCGCGCGGCGCGCCCCACCCGCCCACCAGCAGGGATTGAGGAAGGCTTGAGCCAAGCGAATTTCTATCCCGTCATCCTGGCCGGAGGCCGCGGCACGCGCTTCTCTCACCCCAGCAAGCCAAAACCGGGCTTGCCGGGGACCCCGGAGGGAAGGGCATGAAATCTAGAAACTTCTATCCGGTCATCTTGGCTGGTGGTAGAGGGACGCGGTTCTGGCCGGTGTCGCGGCGGCGGCGCGCCAAGCAGCTCCTGGCCCTCGACGGGAAGCAGACGATGCTGCAACAAACGGTAGCGCGCCTGGCGCCGCTCGCGCCAGCGCGGCGCTTCTGGGTGGTCACCAACCAGGAACTGCGCCCGGAGGTCCTCCGGAAGGTGCGGCGGCTGCCCGCGAAACAGGTTCTGGCCGAGCCGGCGGGGCGCAACACCGCGCCCGCCATCGGGCTGGCGGCGTTCTTGCTGCTGCGGGCGGATCCCGCCGCGGTGATCGGGATGTTCCCCGCCGACCAGGTGGCGGCGGACGCGGCGCGCTTCCGCAAGGTGGTGCAGCAGGCGGCGATCATCGCCGGGGCGGGGGAGAACGTCGTGGTTCTGGGCATCCGCCCCACGCGCCCGGAGACCGGATACGGATACATCGAGACCGGAGAGCAGGTGGCGCCGGGCATCCTGCGCGTGCGCAGCTTCAAGGAAAAGCCCGATGCCGCGCGTGCCCGGGAGTTCCTGCAGTCCGGCCGGCACCTGTGGAACAGCGGGATGTTCGTGTGGAGCGCGCGCACGCTGACGGCGGCGTTGCGCGAGCATCGGCCGGCGCTCGCCGCGCGGCTGGAGAAGATCGCCGCCGCCTGGGGCACGGCGCAGTTCGCCGGCGTACTGCGGCGCGAGTATCCCCGGTGCGAGAACATCAGCATCGACTACGCGGTGCTGGAGCCGCGCGCGGCGAAGGGCGAGGCGGCATCGAAGCTCTACTGCATCCCGGCGGATTTCGGATGGAATGACCTGGGCTCCTGGGCGTCACTCTACGAGCACCAGGCGGGCGGGCC
>CBRAFF010000050.1:0-8406 GCA_967755155.1 uncultured bacterium | reverse complement strand
TGCAGGCGCTGGCTGTAGCCCACGGGAAACTCGAACACCCGGTCATCGCCCACGATGAGCAGGACCTTGCGCGTGGTATCGGCCAGGATGGAGCAGCGGTGGCAATGGCTCAGGTGCTCCAGGATCTCCTGGCGCAGCTCGGGGGCCACGTCATCGTCCAGGAAGTTCGACAACTCCTTGCGCACTTGTTCGCAGGTCACCATGGTTTTTTCCCCTTCCGGAAGAGCAGGCGGTCGCTCCAGCGCCGTCGAAACACCGGCGCCAGCAGCTCGCGCATCTGCAGGCGAGCGCGCAGCAGTTGCGTCTTCACCGCCGGCTTGCTGATGCCCAGCACGCGGGCCGTTTCTTCCACGCTCAGGTGCTCGACGTCCCGCAGCACGAAGACCTGGCGGTATTTGTCGGAGAGCGTCAGCAGCGCGCGCGCCACCGCCTGCCGGATCTCCTTCTTCTCCAGGACCTCGGAGGGGAGGTCTCGCCAGTCGGCGAATTCCCGCGGCATGAACTCCGCCTCGTCGTTGCCCTCGGCCTCCAGCGGCTCATAGAGGTTCCTGTGGTCCTTGCGCAGGCGCATGCGGGCTTCGTTGTAAGCGATCTGCAGCAGCCAGCCTTTGAACTTGTCGTCCGCGCGCAGTTGGTGCAGGTTGACCAGCGCCTTCAGCAGGGTCTCCTGGGCTACTTCCTCGGCGTCGGCGGGGTTGCGCAGGACGCTGTAGGCGGCCATATAGACCGCGCGCTCATAGGGACGGATCAGCTCGTGGAAGAGCGCCTTCTCCCCGCCGGTGATGCGCGCGATCAGCGCGGCTTCCTCACGCTCCACGGGAACCTGCGGTTGCGCGCTCAAGACGACGTCTCCTGATATTCGGCCCAGTCCACACTTGCATGATGCCTAACGTCGACTCCAGGTTACACACCCTGTGGTTTTTCGCTGGCTGCTGGCCGGTTCGTCGAAAGATTCAGGCAATCCTGCGGGCGGGTAAGGTGTATGGTCTTACCGGCAAGACCCCAAGCGGGGAACGCGACTATGGCACATCAAGTCACCTTGTTTTCCCAGCCCGGTTGAATGTTCTGCGGAAAGACGAAAGAGTTTCTTTCGCGCCAAGGGGTCCAGTTCACCGAGCGCAACATCGTCCAGGAGCCGGCGGCGCTCGAAGAGTTGCGCCGTCTGGGCTACATGACCACTCCCGTCACTGTCGTGGATGGCAACGTGATCGTGGGGTTTGACGAAGGGAAGCTGTCCCAGGCCCTGGGGCTGCACTGACGCCCGCACTCTCCCGCTAGAAGCCGTCGAGCGCCGTGATCCCCTTCCCCTCCACGCACTCGTAAGTGCGGCCCGCCGCCAGGTTCTTGAACTCTTCGGTCCGGCCGCTCGGCCACTGCAGGACCACGCGCTCGATGCGGTCGCGCTTCCCCAGGCCGAAGGTCACGGGCAGTTCCGACTGCGAGAGGTAGCTGGAGCCGCCCTTCACCAGCCGTGACTGGCCCTGGCTTCCATTGAAGATGCGCACCACGGCGCCGATGGCGTCGCGATTGGACTGCGTGCCGGTCAGGCGGAAGCGGATGCTGCGGTTCCCGGCCGTCTGGTCGTTGCGATAGAGGAAGGCGGGACCGCTGTTGGTGGAGAGCAACAGGTCCACGTCGCCGTCGCGGTCGAAGTCGCCGCAGGCCAGGCCGCGCCCGACTTTGGGCTGGGGGAAGCCGCCGCCGGCCTCCGCCGCCACGTCGCGAAATTTCCCCGCGCCGCTGTTGAGGAAAAGCTGCGGCGGCTGGGCATACCCCACGTTGCCCCGGATGCGCCGCACCGTCTCGTCAATGTGCCCGTTGGCCACCGCCAGGTCCAGCCAGCCGTCGAGATCCACGTCGAAGAACATGCAGCCGAAGCCCAGCGTGCTCTTGGACGCCGCGCCCATCCCGGCGGGCGCGGCCACGTCCTCATAGGCGCCGTTGCGGAAGTAGCGGTACAGCCCGATCATCTCGTTGTCGAAGTTGGTGATGGCCGCGCCGGGGACCCCCGTGTTGTCGAAGTCGGCCACGTCCACTCCCATGCCGGCGCGCGCCTTGCCCTCGGCGCTGAAGGCCACTCCCTCTTCCACCGCCACCTCCTTGAAGGTCCCGTTACGCTGGTTGCGGTAGAGCTTGTTGGGCTGGGTGTCATTGGCCACCAGCAGGTCGGGCCAGCCTTCCACGCCGGGCAGCATGGCCACCCCCAGCGACTTCGAGCTGGTGTCGAAGATGCCGCTTTTGGCGGTCACGTCCTCGAAGGTCCCGTTGCCGCGATTGCGGAAGAGCCAGCAGGTTTCGCCGCGGTAGGCCTCGGGGGTGCAGTAGGACTTCTGCTTGCCGTCCAGGCTGCAGAAGACGTCGTGCTCCCGCGACCACTTCACGTAGTTGCACACGAACAGGTCGAGCAGGCCGTCGCGGTCGTAGTCCAGCCACAGCGCCGAGGTGCTGAAGCCCGCCCGGCCCTCCAGGCCGGCAGCCCGCGTCGCGTCCACGAACGTTCCCTTCCCCGTGTTCCGGAACAGGCGGTTCTGCCCCAGGCAGGTGATGAGCAGGTCGGGGAAGCCGTCGTTGTTGTAGTCGCCCACGGCCACGCCCATGCCGTACATCTCCAGGTCGAGACCGGCGCTGCGGGTGACGTCGGCAAAGGTCCCGTTGCGGTTATTGCGATAGAGCTTGAGCGTCGAGCGCTGGCGCTTGTGGCCGGGCCAATCCATGCCGTTGAGCAGCAGGATGTCCTGCCAGCCGTCGCCGTCGTAGTCCAGGAAGGCGCAGCCCGAGCCCAGGGTCTCGGGCAGCAGCTTCCCGCCGTAAGCGCCGCTGTTGTGGCGGAACTGGATGCCGGCCTGCGCCGTCACCTCCGTCAGGCGGAATCCCAGGCCCGGCGCGGCCTGCGGGGCGGGCGTCGCCAGCACATCTTCCAGCGAGAGCTGCGAAGCCGCCGCCAGCGCGGCCAGGCCGGAGAGAAAGTTGCGGCGATTCATGGCAGGTTCACGAGGCCCTTGCGGATGGCGTACACCACCAGTTCGGCGGTTTTGTGGATGCCGAGCGCGTTCATGATGTTGGCGCGATGCACGGCCACGGTGTTGGCGCTCAGCCCCAGTTGCGTTGCGATCTGCTTCGCTGACTTGCCGTCCACGATGAGCTGCAGGATCTCCATCTCCCGCGCCGTGAGTCCGGCGTTGCGCTCCCCCTTCAGCACCTCGGAGCGTGAGATCTGGGGATCGAGCACGGTCTCGCCCGCCGCCACCCGCCGCACCGCCGCCACCAGGTCGAGGTCCACGGCGTTCTTCAGGACGTAGCCGCGCGCCCCGGCTTCCAGCGCCTGCCGCACCAGCGTGTCTTCCGAGTGCATGCTCAACATCAGGATGCGCGCCTGCGCCGACTCCTGCAGGATCTTGCGCGTCGCCGCCAGCCCGTTCATGCCGGGCATGGCGCAATCCATCACGATGACTTGAGGATTCAACTCCCGCGCCAGCTGCACGGCCGCGCCGCCGTCGCCCGCCTCGCCCACCACCGCGACGTCCGCCGCGTCTTCCAGGATGAGCCGTAGGCCGCGCCGCACCAGCGCGTGGTCGTCCACCAGCAGGACAGAGATCTTATCCGGCATGCGCCTCCCGTTTTTCCCTGGGGACGCGCAGCCGCACCAGCGTGCCGCCCGCCGCCGGCTTCAGCAACTCCAGGCTTCCGCCCAGCAACTCCGCCCGTTCGCGCATGGCCACCAGTCCGATCCCCGGCTTGCCCGTTTGCACTCCCAACCCCGCGCCATGGTCTTCCACCTCCAGTTCCAACGACTCCGGCAGGAAGCGCAGGCGCACCCAGGCTTGCTTCGCGCCCGAGTGCCGCGACACGTTGTTCACCGCCTCCTGCACGACGCGATAGATGTGCACCCCGCTCTCCCCCTCCACCGGGAACGGCGTCCCTGACTTCTCGTAGGCGAGCGCCACCCCGGTCTGCCGCTCCACCGTAGGAAGATACCAGTCGAGCGTGCTCTCCAGCCCCATCTCATCCAGCATCACCGGGTGCAGCGCCTGGGAGAGGGTGCGCACTTTCTCCAGCGACCCCTGCACGATCTCGCAGACCTCGCGCAGCTCGGCGCGCAGCGGGCTGCCTTCGGGCGCATGGTTGCCGGCGCGGGTCAGCATGGCGCCGGTGGCGGTCAGCACCTGGCCGAACTCGTCGTGCAGCTCGCGCGAGATGTGCCGCAACGTGGACTCCTGGGTCGCGATCAAGGTCTGCGCCAGCTCGCTGCGCTGCCGGGAAAGCGCATCCAGCCGGGCAAAGATGGCGCGGTTGGAGCGGATCAGGTACAGGCTGGTCAGCAGGATGGTGGTCAGCGTTGCCAGCAGGAAGACGTACATCTGCCGCTCGACCGCGTCGTAGATTTCCGCCACGCGCTCCGCCGCCTGCTGCTCGCTCTCATTGTTCTGCACCAGCAGGCGCGAGACCGCCGTGCTCAGCGCTGCCTGCCGCGCCTGCAGCGTGACGCGGATCTGCTCCCGCGCCTCTGCTTCCTTGCCTTCGCCCGCCAGGGCGAAGGTGCGGTCGGCCGCGTCCCAGAACTGCGCCACCGAACTGCGCAGGTATTGCCGCTGCTCCGGGGTGCGGTCGGAAGGGGCCAGGCCCTCTTCCAGCCGCAACGCGTCCTCCAAGTCCACCCGCGTGCGCTGGAACTGCGCCGACCACGCGGTCAAGGGATAGGGCTCGTCGCCCGCCAGCATGTCGCGCATGGCCAGCCCCAGCGAGTTCAAATCGTTCTGGATGCGCAGCAGTTGCAGCGAGTCCTTGCGGTTGCGGTCCACCATGTCGGTCTGCAGCTTGCGCAGCCCCGAGATCTGCCGCACGATGTATCCGGAGTAGGCCACCACCGCCGCCAGGGTGATGATCAGGCCCAGCAGAAGAGCTGCGGTTGGGGAGCGGCCGGGAGCGGGCGGGCGCGGCACGTCCCTTAGAATAAACCACCGCCCGGCAGAGCCCGCCCACTCCGGGACGTGGATGACAGAATCATCTAGCCGCGAAGCGACAGGTCACCCTAGCCGCGCAGAGACGAATCACTAGCCGCGCTGCGGCAGAATCATCTAGCCGCGCTGCGACAGAATCGTCTAGCCGCTCAGCGACGAATCACTAGCCGCGCAGCGACAGAATCATCTACCCGCGAAAAGGCGGTAGTATGAACGGCGCACCAGCCGCGAAGCGGCGATAGAATGAGCAGCCCACGGCGCAAGCCGTGGGTGTCGAGATTCAAGATAACAAAGCCCCAAAGGGGCGAAAGAAACAGTCGCGGCGAAGCCGACTTTCCCGTGTGTAAGTATAAGTAAATAAACATGATAGGTAACTATTGATAGCCCAGGCACAATCCCCGGAACAGCTCGAGCAGGCCCGCCAGCTCTTCCTTGAGTACGCCGCCTCGCTGGGCTTCCACCTGTGCTTCCAGAGCTTCGACAAAGAAGTCGCGGGACTGCCCGGCGACTATTCCCCTCCCCACGGCCGCTTGCTTTTGGCCGAGCACGGAGAAAAAATCGCGGGCTGCGTGGCGCTGCACAAACTGAGCGAGGACATCTGCGAGATGAAGCGGCTCTACGTGCGTCCCGAGTTTCGCGGCAAAGCGTTGGGCCGCGCCCTGACCGAACGCGTGATCGCGGAAGCGCGCGCCGCCGGTTACTCCCAGATGCGCCTCGACACCATCGTGGGCAGGATGGACTCGGCCATCGCCCTCTACCGCCGCCTGGGCTTCCGCGAGATCCCGCCCTACCGGGAAAATCCCATTCCGGGAGCCATCTATATGGAACTAAAGCTCGATGCCGATGCGCCCGGCGATGGGGAATAGTCCTCGCGGAATGCGCTAAAGAGCGAAAAAAAATTCCACTTGCCAGACGATGCGACTCTGATTACTATGCAGCCACCTTCCCGGGTATACGGCATCATCCAGATGAATATTGGCGAGACCATCCGAAGCTTCCGCCTGCAAAGGGGCATGTCGCAAGGCGACATCGAGAAGCGTACGGGCCTGCTGCGCTGCTACCTTTCGCGCGTGGAGAACGGCCACACCATTCCCTCGCTCGACACCTTGGCCAAGATCGCCGGCGCCATGGAACTGCCGCTGGCGCAATTCTTCGCCGACCAGTCGCGCGACAACGGCCACGCCCGCAACCTCCCGCAACTGAGCGAAGACCAGGTGCGCTTCCTCAGCCAGGTGCGCCGCTACTCCGCCAGCCTCAACGACAGCGACCGCAAGCTGGTGCTGGCCATGGTCAAGAAAATGGCTGCCAGTTCCGGGAAATAGCCTCCCCGCCTCGCCTGCCGAACTCCTCTCTTTTGTGATATATGTGGTATATTCCGGCGTTCCCGGCAGTTCCTTCCGGGCCGCGCTTTTGCTGCCCGTTTCCAGTGGCCGCCGCCGGGCACCGCGAGGTGATTTGTGACCGTAGACGAGGAAATCAGCCTCCTCGAAGAGACGGTGCGCCGCCTGAAGATCGAGTATGACGTGTATTTCGGCGGCGGCTCCAAGAAGCCTCCCGCCGACACCGAGTGGCGCGTCCAGAACATCATCAAGAAGTACTCGGACGCGCACAAGATGAACTTCGCGCAGCGCTTCAAATACAACTCCATCGTGCAGCGCTACGCCCTGTTCAGCGACCTGTGGCGCCAGAAGATGAAGATCAAGGAGGAGGGCTACCGCCGCCCGCAGGACGCCGTGCTCGGCATCCAGGGGCTGCGCATCGACGAAGCCCAGGCCGCCGCCGAGGCTCTGCAACAGTCGGCGAAGGGCGAAGCAGGCGATAAACCCTTCACCACCCACTGCTCCGACGCCGAAGCCGACCACGACAAAGTCCAGCAACTGTTCAACGCCATGACCGAGGCCCGCAAGAAAGCCGGCGACGCCGGCGCCGGCTCCGCCAACTTCGATTCCTTCAAAGCCTTCGTCAAGAAGAAGACGGAGCAGATCCGCAAGGACTACGGCTGCCATGCCGTGGAGTACTCGGTAGAGATGGAAGGCGGCCAGGTGCGCTTGAAGGCCAAGGCCAAGACCACCTGAGCGGCCGCGGAAATCTTCCCTGCTATCCTAGAGAGTCCCAGAAGCCCATTCGACCTGTCCCCGGGGGAGCCACGTGCCCAAGATCCAGCGCGCCATCCTGAGCGTGACCGACAAATCCGGCCTGGCGGAGTTCGCCCGCCGGCTCGCCGCCCTGGGCGTGGAGCTCATCTCCACCGGCGGCACCGCCAAGCTGCTGCGCGACTCCGGCGTCGCGGTGAAGGACGTGAGCGAGCTCACCGGCTTTCCGGAGATGCTCGACGGCCGCGTCAAGACGCTGCATCCCAAGGTGCACGGCGGCATCCTGCACGTGCGCGGCAACCCGGCGCACCGCGCCGCGGTGGCCGAGCACGGCATCGCCCCCATCGACATGGTGGTGGTGAACCTCTACGCCTTCGAGAAGACCGCGGCCAAGCCCGGCGTGCGCTTCGAGGAGCTGGTGGAGAACATCGACATCGGCGGGCCTTCGATGATCCGCTCCGCCGCCAAGAATTTTCAGGACGTGGCCATCGTCACCTCGCCCGCCGACTACCCGGCCATCGCCGAGGAGATGACCAACTCCGGCGGCGAGCTTTCGCTCGCCACCCGCTGGCGCCTGGCGCGGCAGGCTTTCTCGACCACCGCCGCCTACGACTCCGCCATCGCCTCTACGCTCGAGCGCGTGAGCTCGAACGGCGCGGGCTTCGAAGTCCCGGGTAGCGCCGGCGCCTCGGCGGCGGCGACGCACTTCCCGCCAACCCTGCGGCTCTCTTTCCACAAAGCTCTCGACCTGCGCTACGGCGAGAACCCGCACCAGAAAGCGGCGCTCTACGCCGACGGCTCCGGCCTGGGCGTGGCCAACGGCCGCCAACTCCAGGGCAAGGAGCTTTCCTACAACAACATCGTGGACTTGCAGGCCGCCTGGGACCTGGCGCAAGAGTTTGCCGAGCCGGTGTGCGTCATCATCAAGCACACCAACCCCTGCGGCACCGCCACCGGCCAGACGCTGCTCGAGGCCTACCAGAGGGCGCTGGCCTCGGACCCGGTCTCGGCCTTCGGCGGGGTCATCGGCGTGAACCGCGCGGTGGACGCCGCCGCCGCCGAGGAGATGGCCAAGCTCTTCGTCGAAGCCATCGCCGCCCCCAGCTTCGAGCCCGACGCCCGCACCCGCTTCGCCGCCAAGAAGAACCTGCGCCTCATGGAAATCGCGCCCGCCCCGCCCCACTGGACGCTCAAGCACGTCTCCGGCGGCGCCCTGCTGCAGGACGAAGACGTGCGCCCGCTCGCCGACGCCGACCTCAAAGTGGCCAGCAAGCGCCAGCCCACAGCCGAAGAGATGCGCGCGCTGCTCTTCGCCTGGAAGGTGTGCAAGCACGTGAAGTCGAACGCCATCGTCT
>CBRAFF010000049.1:0-8624 GCA_967755155.1 uncultured bacterium | reverse complement strand
GCCGTCGCCTGCTCGAACCCCTGCTCCCATCCCGCCGGCATGGAGACACGGAGGAAGTGAGTGGCCAGGCCGGCCAGCGCGAGGATGGCGGCGTGGCCCAGGGCAAAGCGGGTGGAGAAAAAGAGCAGGCGGCGGGGGCCGGCGCCGCTCGCGGCATTCAGCGCGGTGACCGCCGCCAGGTGGTCCGGCCCCAGCCCGTGCAGCACTCCCGCCAGGAAGATCATTGCCAGCAGCATCCGCGCGATTCCTTTGCAAAGTAAATTTGCGCGGATTGTAGCACGCGGTTTTCGTAGAGACGCCCGTCAGGGCGTCTCCCCCGCCAGTTTTTTCCCCAGCAACAGCGCGTCGGTCTTCCCGTTGTAGTAACGCGGGATGGTGGCCAGCGTGACGTAGCCCTGGCGGTGGTAGAAGGCGATGGCGGCGGCGTTTCCCACCGCCACCTCCAGCAGGACCGAGGGACATCCCAGTCCGCGCAGGCGTTCTTCGGCCGCGGCCATCAGCTTCGACCCCAGCCCGCTGCGCCGCGCCTGGGCGCGGACGTCCAGCGTGATGATGTGCCCCACCTTGCGCCCGCCGCGCTCCGCCACGATGTAGCCGGCGATCTTTCCTCCCTGCTCCGCCACCACGGTCACCGCGCTGGGCCGGCGGATGTAGCCTGCCAGCTCCGTGCGCGAGTACGCCAGGTCGGGCGGAAAACACTCCTGGTCCAGGCGCCACAGGGTCTCGAAGTCGGAGTCGCGGTAGTCGCGCAGTGCGCATTCCACGGTGGTTGGGCCCCGGCCCCTCATGCCACGGTGTGCTTGAGCTGGCCGCAGGCGGCAAAGATATCGCGTCCTCGCGGCCGGCGCACGAAGCTGGGGACGCCGGCGTCGATCAGGACTTGCTGGAACGCGGCGAGGCGCGAGTCCGAGGGCGTGCCAAAGTCCACTCCCGGGCCGGGATTCATGGCGATCAGGTTCACCTTGGCGCGCAGGCCGCGGATGCGTTCCACCAGCTCGCGCGCCAACTCGGGCGAATCGTTCACGCCGTCCAGCAGCACGTACTCGAAGGTGAGCCGCTCGCGGTTGCGCAACGGGAACGCCCGCGCCGCCGCCACCAGCGCCTCCAGGTTCCACTTGCGGTTGATGGGCATCAGCCGCGTGCGCAACTCGTCGTTGGGCGCGTTGAGCGAGATGGCCAGCTTGGGACGGACCGCTTCCCTTCCCAACTCCTCGATGCGCGGCGCGATGCCCGAGGTGGAAACCGTCATGCGCGATTCCGCGAAGCCCGCGCCCTCGACCAGCAGCCGCACCGCCTTGATGAAGTTCTCGTAATTCAGGAAGGGCTCGCCCATGCCCATGAAGACCAGGTTCACCCGCCGCCGCTCAAGCTCGACCCCCTGGTCGTTCAGCACCGCCAGCACCTGCCCCACGATCTCTCCCGCGCTCAGATTGCGCTCCAGGCCCAGGAGCGCCGTCAGGCAGAACCGGCAGTCCACCGCGCAGCCCGCCTGGCTGGAGACGCAGATAGTGGCCCGCTCCCACGTAGTGGACGGTGTGGACGGCGGCTCCTCCGGCGCGCCCGCTTCGCTGCCATCGCCCGCCTCCCCGCCATCACCCTCCGGCATCCAGACCGTCTCCACGCTCTGCCCGTCGGAAAAGCCCATCAGGTAGCGCACCGTCCCGTCCTCGGACTGGAACTTCTTTTCTATCTTCGGCAGCCCGACCGCAGCCCGCCGCTCCGCCAGGGCCTTGCGGAACGCCGCCGGCAGGGTCAGGACATCCTCCAGCTCCGCTACCCGCTGGCTGTAGAGGGCGTCAAAGAGCTGACGGGCGCGGTAGCCGGGCTCTCCCGCCTGCTCCACCAGGGTGGTCAGCTCCGCCAGGTCGAGCCCCAAAAGTTCGAGTTGTCCGGCTTGCCGCATACATCTAATCCCCCGCAGGAGGGCCCCATCACACCGCAGAGATTCTATTCCAGGGCTCGGTGGAGGGCGGGAGCGACCCCCTGTAAGGTATTGATTATAAGTCTCTAATGCCCGGTGACGGGGCGTTACCCTTATGTAACAATCTTACCCCCTGCAAGGCGGCGAGGGGGAGACAGGCAACCAGCAATGACGGCCGAGGAAATCCGCAACATCCGGCGCCACACGCTGCCCAACGGTTTGACCATCCTGACCGAGGCGATGGAGCACGTCCGCTCGGTCTCCATCGGCATCTGGGCCAAGACCGGGTCGCGGAACGAGGAGGCGGAGGCCAACGGCATCTCCCACTTCGTGGAGCACATGGTGTTCAAGGGGACCACCACGCGCTCGGCCGCTGACATCGCCCGGCAGATCGACTCCATCGGCGGCAACATGGACGCCTTCACCTCCAAGGAGTACATCTGCTTCAACGCCAAGGTGCTGGACGAGCACCTGCCCATCGCGCTCGACGTGGTCAGCGACATGGTGCTCAACCCCGTCTTCGATGCCCAGGAGATCACCCGCGAGCGCGGCGTGGTCCTGGAAGAGATCAAGATGGACGAGGACAACCCCGATTACCTGGTCCACGAGATCTTCACCCAGAACTTCTGGCGCGACCATCCCCTGGGCAAGCCCATCCTGGGGACCAAGGAGACGGTGCGGCGCTTCGAGCAGCCTCTGCTGCGCGAGTATTTCCAGAAGCACTTCTCCCCCGGGAACCTCATCGTCTCGGTGGCCGGCAACCTCGACGACCAGCGGCTGGTGGAGCTGGTTTCCCAGCGTTTTGAGCACCTGAAAGCGGTGCCCAACGGCTTCCACCAGGATGCGCCCAAGATCTCCTCGCGCGTCATCCTGCGCAACAAGAAGGCGCTGGAGCAGGTGCAGATCTGCCTGGGCGTGCCTTCCCATCCCATCGCCCACGGCAAGCGCTATGCCTCCTTCGCCCTCAATGCCCTGCTGGGCGGCGGCATGAGCTCGCGCCTCTTCCAGAACATCCGCGAGCGCCAGGGTCTGGCCTACGCCATCTACAGCGAGCTCAATCCCTACCGCGACACCGGCTGCCTCTCCGTCTATGCCGGCACCTCGCTCGAATCCACCGCCCAGGTGGTGGAATCCATCGTCGGCGAGTTTCGAGAGCTGAAGGAGAAGCCGGTCGCCGAAGACGAGTTGCGCCGCGCCAAGGACCAGATCAAGGGCAGCCTGATGTTGAGCCTGGAGTCCACTACCGCGCGCATGTCCAACCTGGCCCGCCAGGAGATGTACTTCGACCGCTTCTTCGGACTGGACGAGATCCTGGATGGGGTCGAGAGCGTCACCGCACAAGACCTCCAGGACCTGGCCCAGGAGTTTTTCCACACCGACGCCGTCGCGGTCACCGTTCTGGGGAACCTGGAAGGCCTCAAGCTCAGCCGCGAACAGCTTGCCTGTTAGTGACTCCGCTCGCTCGCCGGTAGACAAATTTTGCTCCGCGGAGTGACAAAAAGTGTCAATCCGTCCCCCCGGTGCCTGCCGGAACCACCCTGGTTAATCAGGGCGCTCCGCATTGTAACTCGTAACATACTGTAAAAGAATTACTTAGCTAATATTCTGCGGCCTTGTGGAAATCCATGTCGTTGGCCCCGAAAGTGCGTATTACATGACCAAAGGCTTTTTGCCTGTACCTGAAACTTCTGCACCACAGAGAGGAAAAACAATCTATATGCGGAAACAGAAAGGTTTCTCGCTGATTGAGTTGCTGATCGTGGTCGCGATCATTCTGATCATCGCCGCGATTGCCATCCCGAACTTGCTCCGTGCGCGTATTTCCGCGAACGAATCTTCGGCGGTGGGCTCGATCCGCACCATCAACACTTCACAGGTCAGCTATGCCACCGCGTACCCGCAGCAGGGGTTCACGGCGTTGGCCAACCTGGGCGGCGCGGTGCCCTGCACTGCTTCGTCCACAACGGCGTGCCTGGTCGATCAGGTTCTGGCGGCCGGCAACAAGAGCGGCTACACCTTTACCGCCACCGCATCCGGCGGCACACCCCCGACGACTCCGAACGTGCAGTACGTAGCCACCGGCCTTCCGGTGACCGTAGGCACGACCGGACAGCGCGGGTTCTGCTCTGACCAGTCAGGCGTCATCCGGTTCAACGCGACCGGCACCTCCTGCACTGTGACCACGGATCCCCCGCTGCAGTAACCGTGCAGTTTTGGTTTGGCGAAGTACCTGGGGGAGGGTACAAGCCAGGGGAGCAACAGACTTACCAGTCTGCTGCTCCTTTTTTTTGTCTCTGGGAGCGGCTTTCAGCGCGGGCTGCCGCCCTCCGGCGCCGGCGGCGCCATCCCCGGAAGCGCGTAGGCGGGCACTCCGGAGGGCACGGGCGCCTGCCGCTGGTCGAACCAGCGCATCACCGGCTCGGGCTGGGAAAGTTCTCCGCGCAGCACCGCCAGCGCAAGGTCGTGAGCGATCAGGCTCCGCAGCGGCTGCCGGTAAACCATTCCCTGCTTCTGCCACGCCATTTTGACCAGGAAAGGGACGCGCGGGTCCACGGTCTCATCCAGCATGGCGTACCAGCGCAGAGGGTGATCGGAGGTGACGATGACGGTGGAAGCGTCCCACAGGCCGGCGTGCTCCATCTCCCGGCGCAAGTCGCCCAGGGCGCGGTCGGCCAGCGCCAGATTGTCGAAGTACCAGTCGGAACGGAAGTTGAATAGCGTCAGCTCCCCTTGCTGGCGGAGGTAGATTCCCGGTTCGTGAGGCACCGCCAGATGAAGCACGACCAAGCCGAGCTTCGGATCCGCCACCGCCTTCCGGGCCTCCTCCTGCATGGCCAGGTAGCGCTCCACCGGCCGCTGGCGCAGCTCCAGGGGCGAGAGGGTTTGGAGTTGGCCGGCCAGGCTGGTCGCCAGGCTGGGCTCGGAGTCCAATACGCGCGTGTCCATGGACTCGTGGTAACAACGGTTCAACTCCGCATCGAACAAGCGGCAGTAGGGGAGGAACCAGCCCACCATGGCGGTGTTGAAGCCGGCGTCGCGGGCCCGGGTGAACAAGTTGGGAGGGCCGGGCCAGTCCGCTTGCTTGGGCTCGTCCAGAAAGAGCAGGCGAAGACTGCTTTTCCCCGTGGCCTCGAAGGTAAAAACCTGTCGCCCCGCCAGGAAGCTCATCATGGCTTCGGAGGTCTCCAGGCCCGTCTGGAAGGTGCTCTCGGCGTAGATGGACTGGGCGCGCAGGCGGTCCATCTCCGGCATCTGGAGCGAGGACGGGCGCTGGGGAAAGACGTAGCGCCAGTCCATCTCGTCGTAGATGATCCACACCACGCGCGGCTGGCTCGGGCGTACCGGCAGCAGCGGCGCGCTCGCCGCCAGCCCTTGCTTTCCGGCCTCGATGTCCCGATAGACGACCCACGCGGCCTGGAAGAAGGTGACCGGCACGAAGGCGACCAGGCACAGGGTCAGGACCTCGGCCGCCCCCAGGAGGGAGCGCCGCCACCGCGCCAGCGCGAACACCGTGCCCAGGGCCGCCGCCAGGGCTGCCAGGATCAGGACCGGGTTCGTGCTGACAACCTCCCACAGATGGGCCAGGGGACGAGCGTAGCGGAGTTCGACCACGCGCAGCAGGACCAGCGGCGCGATCAGATAGAGGCCGCGATGCCAGCCGGGAAAACGGCGGGAGCGCTTCCCTGTCGTGAGAACCACCCAGAACACGGCGGCCAAGCCGCAGACGTTGACGCTGATGGCCGCCAGGTCGCGCCAGGTCCACACCGGGGCCAGCAGGGGGATGGAGAAGAGTATGGTGTGCCAGAAGCGGTAGAAGCACAGGTTGGCCAGGGAGACGGCCGCCGCCAGGTCACGCCAGTACCCACCGGTGAGGGCGTCCCCTGCGGGCTCCGTCGGCACAGTGGTCAAAGTGGGTGGCTCGTAAGGAGGGCTGACATCTTGGCATCCGCCCCGATTTTTTTCAATAATATAGGGAACCTACCCCGGAGGCTTCGCGCGGCCAGCCGCCGTCGAAGCCGGAACTAGGTTTCTCTGAAGCGAGCTTGAACCATGGCAGCCATCGAGATTTCCGGGCTGGCGAAGACCTACACCGCAGGCTTCCTGCGCAAGCGGGAGGTGCGCGCCCTGCTCCCCCTCGACCTCACCGTCGAGGAGGGCGAAGTCTTCGGTTACCTGGGGGCGAACGGCGCCGGCAAGACCACCACCCTGAAGCTGCTGATGGGCATCGTCTTCCCCACCGCCGGCTCCGCCCACATCCTTGGATTCGACTACCGCGACCCGCGCGTGCGCGCCCAGATCGGCTTCCTGCCCGAGCAACCCTATTTCTACGACCACCTGACCGCGGGCGAGTTGCTCGAGTACTACGCCCAGCTCTCCGGCGTCCCGGCGGCGGAGCGCAAGCGCCGGGTGCCGCTCATGCTGGAGCGCGTGGGCCTGCCACAGGTGGGCAGCCTGCCCTTGCGCAAGTTCTCCAAGGGCATGATGCAGCGCGTGGGCATCGCCCAGGCCATCCTGCATGATCCCAAAGTGGTCTTCCTGGACGAGCCCATGTCGGGCCTGGACCCTATCGGCCGCCGCGAGGTGCGCGACCTGATGCAGGGCCTGAAGGACGAGGGCAAGACTATCTTCTTCTCCACTCACATCCTCTCCGACGCCGAGGCGCTCTGCGACCGCGTGGCCGTGCTGCACCAGGGCGAGCTGAACTGCGTGGAAAAGGTGGGCGCGCTCCTCACCGCCAAGAGCCACCAGATGGAGCTCCTGTGGCAGGGCGACGCAGCCCTGGCTAAGGACTTCACGGCGCTGGGCGCGGAGAGCCGGGTCACCGGCGACCAGGTGCGCACCGTGGTTCCTGAGGCCAAGCTCGGCGCCGCCCTCGACCTGCTGCGCAACAACCGGGCGCGGCTCATCTCCGTCACGCCGGTGCGCACCACGCTCGAGGACTACTTCCTGGAGCGCCTGGCCGGCTCGCCCGGCTCCGCCGGCGTCGCCGGCTCGGCCGATCCCGCCAATTCAGGGGAGGCCAAGCCATGACCTCCCGCATCGCCTGGATCGCCTTTAACACCTTCCGCGAGGCGGTGCGCGAGCGCGTCCTCTACAACCTGGTGTTCTTCGCCCTGCTCATGGTGAGTTCCGCGCTGCTCTTTGGCGGCATTTCCATCGGGGTGGAGCGGCTGTTCCTCATCAACCTGGGCCTGACCTCCATCTCGCTGTTCGGCGTGCTCATCGCCATCTTCCTGGGCATCGGCCTGGTGTTCAAGGAGATGGAGAAGCGCACGCTCTACACCATGCTCTCCCGCCCAGTACGCCGCTGGGAGTTCATCGTGGGCAAGTTCTTCGGCCTGGCCGGGACGCTCGCGGTCAACACGTTCTTCATGGCCGTGGGCTTCTACGCCGCGCTCTTCTACTTGGAGCGGAGCCTCACCCCGGCAGACGCCTACCTACTGGTGGCCCTGTACTTCATCATGCTGCAGTTGCTGATGGTGACGGCGCTGGCGTTGCTTTTCTCCACCTTCTCCTCGCCCGTGCTCTCGGCGGTCTTCGCCTTCGCGCTGTTCATCGCCGGCAGCTTCGCCGAGGACCTGCGCGCTTTCGCCGCCATGAGCGAGGTGGCCAGCACCCGCTGGATGTCCATCGCCGCCGCCTACCTGGTGCCCAACTTCTCGGCGCTCAACGTCATTTCCTCCGTGGCCCACGGGCAGCCGGTGGCCGGCGCGCTCATCCTGGGCAACACCCTGTACGCGCTGTTCTACGCCGGCGCGGCGCTGTTCGCCGCCATCCTCATCTTCGAGTACCGCAACCTGAAATGAGCGAGCGCAAGCGCACGACCGTGGTCTTCAGCGCGCTGCTGGTCCTGAGCCTGGCGGGCTCGTGGCTGGCGCTGCGCCGGGTGGACGAGTTGCGCAGCGGCGCCACCCTGGAGGAGGTGCTCTACGTCACCTCGCCCCAGGCGGTGAAGCGCATGAGCCTGGGCTACCACGGCCTGATGGCCGACATCTACTGGACCCGCGCCGTGCAGTACTTCGGGCGCAAGCACCAGACGCGCGACCGCCGCTACGAGCTGCTGGCGCCGCTGCTCAATATCACCGTCACGCTCGACCCGCAGCTCATCCCCGCCTACGAGTTCGGCTCCATCTTCCTGGCACAGCAGCCGCCGGAGGGCGCCGGGCTGCCCGACGCCGCCGTGGCCTTCGTGGAGCGCGGCATCCGCGAGAACCCCACCGAGTGGCGGCTCTACTACCACCTGGGCTTCATCCACTTCATCGAGCGCAAGGACTACCCGGCAGCCGCCGCCGCCTTCCAGCGCGGTTCGCAGGTCCCGGGCGCGCATCCCTGGCTGCGCGTGCTGGCCGCCGCCATGGCCCAGTTCGGCGGCGACACCCGCACCGCCCGCTTCCTCTGGGAGCGCATCTACGAAAGCACCGACGACAAGCTCATCCGCTCCAACGCCGTCAAGCGCCTGCGCGCGCTCGAGGTGGACGATGTGGTGGCGCAACTCGAGGGCGCGGTCCAGCTCTACAAGCAGCGCACCGGCCGCCTCCCCGCGAGCTTCATGGAGATGCTCTCCGCCGGATACCTGCGCGCCCTGCCGACCGATCCCCTGGGCTATCCCTACAAGCTCATGCCCGATGGGCGCGTCGAGGTGCAATCGCCCGACGAACTGCCCTTTATCACCAAGGGCCTGCCGCCCGACAAGCAGCCGACC
>CBRAFF010000048.1:0-8775 GCA_967755155.1 uncultured bacterium | reverse complement strand
GCCAGCCAACTGGCTCGTCCGAAGACCACCCAGAGGCCCACCCATCCCGCAAAGAAGCCCACGTACATGGGATTGCGCACGTAGCGATAGAAGCCCACCACGACCAACCGCTGCGGCGGCGCGAAGGGCGCGGGTGTGCCGCGGCCCGTCCATCCGAAGTCCCAGATGCAGCGCAGAGCCACGGCGAAGCCCAGCACGGAGGGAATCGCGCCCAGCCATCGCCATGCGGCCCCGCCGGAGGTCTCCACGCGGACGCCGAGCCACGGCGGCAGCAACCAGAACCACAGCGCGAAGAACGCCGCTCCCACCACAAGCGACGCGATGGTGGTCGGCCAGCGCGCGCTCCCCTCGGTTGCGGGCCCCATCCCAGCCTCCGCGGCCAGCCGTTACTTCCAGGAGGTGACTTCGCTGGCCGAGGCCACTTCCACGTGCAGGCTGATCTCGGTGGCCTGGTCGAGGGCCCCGCCGCAGAACTTGCACTTCAGTTTGGTCTGGAGAAGCCGCTCGGCGGCGAGTTTCGGTCCCAGGGCGGAGACCAGCGCCCGGCCGGTGTTCACGCGACGGCAATCGGGGTGAGGACAGGTCAGGCGGAACAGTTGCAGGTAGGTCGCGCGCGGCACCGGCAGAGCATACGCTCCCACCCTCAGGCTTTCAATGTTGACTGAGTGGTGAAGAGCGCGTCTTGAACTGCCACGGTTCCGGATCCGCGGCGACCTCAGAGTTCGCGCAGTACCCGGATCCTCTTTTGCAGCTCTTCGGTATAGCCCTCTACTTCCGCAGGTTCGTACCCCGCAGATCGGAAGCAATCCCGGATCTGCTCCTGGGAAAGCTGGGAGAGCAATTGGCCTATCCATCGGGCATGCGCGCGGGGGATCTTCTTGACCACGGCCTCCCTCTTCCGCAACTCCATCCAGTGGGGAAAGATCACGGCGTTGAGCGGGTGAGGCTTGCTGGCCAGGTGAAAATCGACATACTGCGGCGTGGTCTCCCGGACAAACTTCGACTGGCGGTAGTGCTCCAGATTGTCCTTGGAACGCCGGAACGTGTTGCCCGAGCGGCCGAAGGTCGCGCCTACGTCGCTGACCGCATAGTGGCGTTCGGCGCCCTCGTCGTAGATGGCATTGTTGAGCGACTTGATGTCCCAGTTGCTCATCAGGGCCATCATGACTCGCAATCCATCCAGTTCTTTTGTACCCACAAAGGGGTTCTTGGACCAGCTCCAGGTTCCGATCTTCTTGGGCCCGTCCCGGCGCTCCCACCGGGCATTCCGGACCAGGCCGTCCTTGGAAACATGCTCCTGGCCGCGGCTGAGCGTCATCATCCCCTCGACGGACGCCTCCGGCAGGTAGTAATCCTCGTCGGCGAAGTAGCCCACCGCCCACAGAAGCCGGGCGGCGGCGGTTTCCGATCTGGCTTCCCAACCGGGCTTCACCCGCCAGCGGACGCCTTGCTCATCTTCCACGTCGAACTTCGGTTCCGCGCCGCCCGGCTCCTCCTTGAGGAACCGGAGCCGCCCCTTGGGCATGCGCCCAGCGCTCCCCGGGCCGTAGCGAAGGTCCCGGGAAGCCATGTTCCCAGGGTCGCGCCACAGGACGGGCGTGTGAACAGCTGTCTTCTCTGCCTTGGAGGCCTTCTCCGCCTTCGCGGAGTCCGCCGGCGCAGCGCTCAGCGGGACAGCCAGCAAAAGAGTGATTCCGAAAATCAATCGCCGCCACGGGCGGCCTATGTCAAGCATCGCATTTTCCCCCATCTCTTGATGGATGTTCTCCAGCCCGGGAGGGTTGGCTCCATCTCCGAATTCTCATTCTACGCCGCTGTGCTCTCCCGAAGAATCTTCAGCGCGCAAGGCAACCCGGCTCGCGAGTGTGGAATCCCCAAAGGGGAGGGCCTGACGATTTGAAGCTCATCATCCAGCCCAATGAGGGGATTGCGCCCATCCTGTCCGCGCTCAGGGGCGCAAAGCGCAGCATCGAGATCGTCATCTTCCGCTGCGACCGGCGGGAGATCGTCGCCGCGTTGAAGGCGGCGGTGGAGCGCGGCGTCTTTGTCCACGCGCTGATCGCCTACGTCAACCGCGGCGGGGCGCAGCACCTGCGGCAACTGGAGATGCGCCTGCTGGAGGCCGGCGCCACCGTCACCCGCACGGTGGATGACCTGATCCGCTACCACGACAAGATGATGCTCATCGACCGTCGCGTGCTCCACGTCTTCTCCTTCAACTACACCGCCGCCGACCTGGAGCGCAGCCGCGGTTTCGGCATCGTTACCCGGAACCCGCGATTCGTGGAAGAGGCGGTCCGGCTCTTTGAAGCCGACAGCCGCAGGCAGCCTTACCGTCCCGCGCTGCCGGCCTTTCTGGTGAGCCCGCTCAACGCCCGCAGCCGGCTGGCCGACTTCATCCGCAAAGCCCGCAAGGAATTGCTGATCTACGACCCCAAGATCGGCGACCGGGAAATGGTGCGCGTGCTGTTGGAGCGCGCCAAGGCCGGCGTGGAGATCCGCATCCTGGGGCGGCTGGGCAAGCGCGCCAACGGGCTCACCGCGCACAAACTGGCCCGGCTCCGCCTGCATACCCGCACCATCATCCGCGACCGCCGCCAGGCGTTTGTCGGCAGCCAAAGCCTGCGCAAGGCCGAGCTCGACGCCCGGCGCGAGTTGGGATTGATCGTGAAAGACCCGAACGTGGTGGGCAGTTTGCTGGCCACGTTTCAGTCCGATTGGGCATCTAAAGATGTTGAGGGCTCCCCGGAGATCGTGGTGGATAGAGAACTGGAGAAAAAAGTCGAGGTCATCGCCGACCAGCTTCAGCCGCTGGCCAGCACCGTCAAACGCGCGGTGAAGAAAGCCGTAGCCAACGCCGGGCAGGAAGTCCTGGCGGATGATCGAGTGAAGCAGAAGGTCAAGAAGGTCGTGAAGAAGGCCTTCAAGGAAGCGGTGAAGGAAGTGGTGGCAGAGGCGTCGAATGGCGACGGAGCCAAGTGATGAACAACAACCTCCTAATCCGGAGCAGGGGAAGCCGGCTCAGCCTTCTGGCGGGCCTGATGGTGGCGATGTGCGTCTCCCTGGCTGCACAGGGTGGGCCTAGTTCGCAGCCGAGCGCGAAGAGCTTGGAACGGGGCCCGGGGTTCAAGGAGTTCCAGGAGCGCGTGAATTCCTACGTCAAACTCCGGAAGAGCGTCGAGCACGCCGTGCCGGCCGCGAAGCTGACCGACCAGGCGGAGCAGATCAAGGCGCGCAGACTCCTGCTGACGCAGAAAATGATGGTCGCGCGCAAGGACGCCAGGATGGGGGAAATCTTCACCCATGAGGCCACCAAGCAGTTTCGCAAACAGATCAATCGGACCTTCAGTGGAGCGGAGGGCCGCGAGTTGCGCAAAACCATCAGCCAGGGGGGGCCGGTGAAACTGCGACTGCAGGTGAATCAGACCTACCCCGAGGACTATCCGGTCACCACCATGCCTCCGACGCTGCTGGCAGAGTTGCCGCTGCTTCCTCCCGAGGTCGAATACCGGGTGGTGGGCCGCGACCTGGTCCTGCAGGACGCGGAAACGCGACTCATCCTCGATTTCATTCGCGAGATATATCCGAAACGGCACTCCTAAGGAGTTCCCATGCGACGCACCTTGATTCCAATCCTACTTCTCTTCGGGCTGTCCATCCCGCAGTTCGCCCAGGAGATCAAACTGCCGCAGAAGCCGGGGTCGGTCCGCTTCGCCGCCTTCGGAGACACGGGGACCGGAAGCCGGACCCAGTACGAGGTCGCGCAGCAGATGGCCGAGTACCACGAAAGGTTTCCGTTTGACTCCGTCCTGATGCTGGGCGACAACCTCTATGGCGGGAAATCACCCAGGGATTTCGAGCAGAAATTCGCCATCCCCTACAAGCCGCTGCTGGATGCCGGGGTGCAGTTCCATGCCGCGCTGGGGAACCACGATATCCCGGACGAGCGTTTCTACAAGCCCTTCAACATGAACGGGGAGCGCTTCTACACCTTCAAGGTGGCGTCGGTCCGCTTCTTCGCGCTCGACAGCAATTACATGGACCCGGCGCAGCTCAAGTGGTTGGAGAACGAGCTGAAGAATTCCGGGTCGGACTGGAAGATCGCCTTCTTCCATCACCCGCTCTACTCCTCGGGAGGCGCCCACGGCTCCTCCACCGAGTTGCGCGGCCTGCTGGAGCCGCTGTTCGTGAAGTACGGAGTGCAGGTCGTCCTTTCCGGCCACGACCACTCCTACGAGAGGGTGAAGCCCCAGAAGGGGGTCAACTACTTCACCGCGGGTTCCGGCGGGAAACTGGTACGGGGCAATCTGCGCAATACGGACTTCAAAGCCGCCGGGTTCGACCAGGACTGCGTGTTCCTGGTGATGGAGATCAGCGGCGACCAGTTGTTCTTCCAAGCCGTCTCCCGGACGGGCACGACCGTCGATTCCGGCGTCATCACTCGCCCCGCGGTTCAGGCACAGGCGAATCCCATCTCGCGAATGACGAGAAAACTGCGCCCATGGCGTCTCGCAGGAGCTGCCAGGCGATTCCCCCGCTCCCTCGCCCAGCGGCGGGCGAGCGGCTAAGACATCTCCCGCGCCTGGACCAAGACCGGCTCACTCGTGATGAGGAACCCCCTGGCCGAAGGGACATGTCCTGACTCCCGCGCGCGCCCCGGCCTAGTGGACGATTGCGCGCGCACTCCATTCCGTCAGAGAATCGCAAGCGGTCAGTTCGGCTCCCGTACCCGGGCGGGCAAGAATCGAGCTAGGCAGCCCCGGAGGCTTGGCCCGCATCCATCTCCTGTAACACAATTGGGGTACGAGATCCCGACCAGGACTATGACGGTAGGAATCCAGTGACAAGGAGAAGTGAACCTTTATGTCCGAACTTGATTCCTCCAAAGAGATAAGGAGCACCAGCACCAGCAGCAGCAGCGGCGGCAGCGGCATGGGGCTGTGGCTGGGCATCGGCGGCGCCTACATCCTGCTCTCTGCCTTCGTGATGTTCAGCATGTACGGGCGCATCCAGCACCTGGAGACCGGCATGGCCACCAGTGACGAACAGCAGGCCAGGCTGGCGCAGCGGCTGGACACCTCGGAATCCTCCATGACCGCGGTGCACGAGAAGCTGGGCACGACGAAGCAGGAGATCGAGGCCCGCGCGGCGCAACTGCAGAAACAGCAGCGCGCGTCGCTCAACCGTGTGGTCAAGGAGCAGAAGGCGCAGATGGAAGCGGTGACCGGCGAAGTCGAGGGCGTGAAGTCCGAAGTGGGCACGGTGAAGACCGACGTGGAAACCACCAAGACGGACCTGATGGCCACCAAGGACAAGCTGGAGCGCACCGTCGGCGACCTGGGGATGCAGAGCGGCCTGATCGCCCGCACCCGCGAGGACCTAGATGCCCTGCGTCGCAAGGGCGAGCGCAACTACTACGAGTTCACCCTGCTCAAGGGCAAGGGCCCGGTGCCGGTCTCGACCATCAGCCTGGCACTCAAGAAGGTGGACCCCAAACGCTCCAAGTTCACGCTCAACGTGCTCGCGGACGACCGCACCATCGAAAAGAAAGACCGCACCATGTTCGAGCCCATGCAGTTCTACACCGCCAAGGACCGCCAGCTCTTTGAAGTGGTGGTCTTCACCGCGGACAAGAACAAGGTCACCGGCTACCTGAGCACGCCCAAGGAGAAGATCGTGGCCCAGGCCCAATCGGAGACCAGGTAACCGCAGCCGAACAGGAAACGCAAGGGGTGGCCCCGGCCACCCCTGATTTTTTCCCCGGGCCGGAAAACGCTCCCGGCGTTTACACGCCTCGGTCCCGCTGCTACCATCGGCATCCCTTGAACCGACGCTACGACGTGGCGGTGATCGGCGCGGGAGTCTTCGGCGCATGGAGCGCCTGGCACTTGCGGCAGGACGGGTTGTCGGTGGCGCTGCTCGACGCCCACGGCGCCGCCAACAGCCGCGCCAGCTCGGGCGGCGAGTCGCGCCTCATTCGCATGGGGTACGGCTCAGATGAGCTCTACACCCGCTTGTCGTTGCGCTCCCTGAAGCTGTGGAAGCGGCTGTTCCGCCGCATCGGGCGGCCACTGTTCCACCAGACCGGCGTGCTCTGGCTGGCCAGCCCCACCGATTCCTACACGCCGCAGAACTTCCGCGTCCTGCGCCAGGCCGGCATCCCGGTGGAACGGCTCTCCCGCGCCGCCCTTCGCCAGCGCTTCCCGCAGTTTTCGCTAGCGGACGTGGCCTGGGCGCTGTTCGAGCCGGAGAGCGGCGTGCTCATGGCGCGCCAGGCGGTGCAGGCACTGGTCGCCGAAGGCGAGCGGCAGGGCATCGCTTACCGCATCGGCGGCGTGCTTCCGCCTTCCGGTGGCGGACGCCTGAAGTCCGTGCAGACGGTCGCCGGCGAGCGCATCGCCGCCACCGCCTTCGTCTTCGCCTGCGGGCCGTGGCTGCCCAAGCTTTTTCCCGGGCTGCTGGGCGGTCGCATCTTCCCCACGCGCCAGGAGGTGTTTTTCTTCGGGCCGCCCCCGGGCTCGCGCCGCTTCGCGGCGCCGCAGATGCCGGGCTGGCTGCACCACGGCGACGAGGTGTATGGCACTGGGGACCTGGAAAATCGCGGCGTCAAAGTCGCCTTCGACTTCCACGGTCCTGCCTTCGATCCCGAAACGGGAAAGCGCGCGGTGAGCCAGGAAGCGCTGCGCAAGATGCGCCGCTACCTGGCCCGCCGCCTACCGGCGCTCAAGGACGCGCCGCTCGTGGAATCGCGCGTCTGCCAGTACGAGAACAGCGCCAATGGCGACTTTCTCATCGATTGCCACCCCGCTTACGACAACGTCCTGCTGGTGGGCGGCGGCTCCGGCCACGGCTTCAAGCACGGTCCGGCGGTGGGGGAATACGTGGCCCGGCTGCTCACCCGCGGCGGCCCGGTCGAGCCCCGCTTCTCGCTGGCTTGGAAGGGGACACGGCAAAAGCGCGCGGTGTACTAAGCCCGCGCTGCAAAGCCGCCCTGTTTTTTGTACACTTTTCCTAGTGACCCTCGCCCAGACTCCATCCAATCCCAGGGATGACGAGCGCCCGCGGGCGCTGCACGCCGTCACCACCTCCGTCACGCTGGGTCCGATGCTCGGCCAGTTTCGCTACCTGCGCGACGCCGGCTTTCGCGTGGCGGCCGCCTCCGCCCCCGGCGACGAGCTGGACTCGCTCGAAGAGAACGAGGGCATGGCCGCCTTCGCCGTCCCCATGGAGCGTGGCGTCGCGCCCGTGGCCGACGTCATCTCGTTGTGGGAGCTGTGGCAGCTCCTGCGCCGCTTCCGGCCCCAGATCACCAACGTGGGCACCGCCAAAGCCGGCCTGCTGGGCGGGCTGGCGGCGCGCTGGGCCGGCGTCCCCTGCCGGGTGTACACGCTGCACGGGCTGCGCTGTGAGAATGCCAGCGGCCTGAAGCGCAAGGCTCTGAGGTTCCTGGAAAAACTGGCCTGCGATTCCGCTCATCTCGTCCTCTGCCTCAGTGAGAGCGTGCGGAAGCAGGCAGTGGAGCAGGGCCTGGTGTCGGCCGAGCGCGCGCTGGTGCTGGGACACGGCAGCAGCCAGGGCGTGGACGCGGCGCGCTTCGCTCCCAGCGACGAGCGCCGGCGCCAGGCCCTGGCCCTGCGCGGGGAACTGGATATCCCGCACGACGCGCCCGTCATCGGCTTTGTCGGCGGCATGAACAGCGAGCGCGGCGTGCCCGAGCTGGTGCGCGCCTTCGCCCGCCTGCGCCACTTCCGGCCCACGCTGCGCCTGCTCTTGCTCGGGGATTGGGAGTCCGGCGATCCCATGCCCCCGGACATGCGCGGCATCCTGGACACCGACAACCGCATCCTCTGGCCCGGACACGTGCTGGACGTCGCTCCCTACTATCAGCTGCTCGACGTGGTCTGCCTGCCCAGCCATGGGGAAGGATTTCCCCCGGTCCTGCTGGAAGCGCAGGCAGCGGCGCGCCCGGTGGTAACCACGGCGGTCACCGGATGTTCGGATGCCGTCGAGCACGGCGTCACCGGGCTGCTGGTCCCTCCCGACGACCTGGACGCGCTTACCGACGCCCTGGAGCTTCTGCTGAACGACCCGGCCCAGGCCCGGCGGCTGGGCGAGGCGGGCCGCGAGCGCGTCCTGCGCGACTTTCGCCCGGAGGTCATCTGGGAAGCGCTGGCCGGCGAGTACCGCCGCCTGCTCGAGGAGAACGACCTGCCGCTGCCCGTCCCGGAGAAGAGGGAAGCCCCCGCGAAGGTGAAAGCAGACGCCGGCGTGGCGGCCTCATAGCGCCACACGCAGCGCGATGACGGCCGGTTCGCCGTTTGCTATCCGCTGATCTAGTCCTGAGGAGTAGCTACCAGGCTGGGAGACTTGGCCGTGCCGCGTCCGCGGCCCAGGTACTCAAAGCCCTGGCGGCGGGCTTCGTTGGGGTCGTAGAGGTTGCGGGCGTCGAGCAGGAGGTTGCCGCGCATCGGCGCGCGCAGCTCGGCCAGGTCGAGGCTGCGGAACTCGTTCCACTCGGTGAGGATGGCGATGGCATCCGCTCCCTCGGCGGCGGTGAAGGGACTGGTGTGGAAGCTCACGTCGACGTTCTTGCCGGCGAGGGCTTTCGCGGCCTCGTCATTCGCCATGGGGTCGTGGGCGCGGATGCGCGCTCCGGCGGCGAGCGCCAGCCCGACGAATTCCAGCGCCGGAGACTCGCGCACGTCGTCCGTCTCCGTCTTATAGGCCAGGCCGAGCACGCACACCGTCTTGCCGCGCAGCGTTCCCAGCTTCTCT
>CBRAFF010000047.1:0-8779 GCA_967755155.1 uncultured bacterium | reverse complement strand
GGAGTCGTCCTCGTGACCTTGGCGGCGCCCGCGCGTCTAATGCGGGAGCAGCCGGGGGTCCCGCGGGACCCGGACCCGAAATGAGCCAGGAGAAGACCATGTCCACACCCGTCGCCGAACTCGGCCAGCGCGTCCCCGTGGCGCCCCCATCCTCCTGCATGATCTGCACGGAAGACCTGTGGAAGACCTACGACATGGGTGCGGAAGAAGTGCACGCGCTGCGCGGGGTGAACCTGCGCATCGAGCGCAACGAGTACGTTGCCATCATGGGACCCTCGGGCTCGGGCAAGTCCACACTCATGAACCTGATCGGCTGCCTGGATACGCCCAGCAAGGGACACTACTGGCTGAACGGCAACCTGGTGAGCGAGCTGGATGACGACGAGCTGGCGCGCATCCGCAACAAGGAGATCGGCTTCGTCTTCCAGACCTTCAACCTGCTGGCCCGGGCCACCGCCCTGCACAACGTGGAGCTGCCGCTGATCTACAACGGCACGCCCTCGGCGGCGCGGCTGGAGCGGGCCAAGGAAGCGCTGACCCTGGTGGACCTGCAAGACCGCATGACGCACAAACCCAACGAGCTTTCCGGCGGCCAGCGGCAGCGCGTGGCCGTGGCCCGCGCCCTGGTGAACCATCCCTCCATCATCCTGGCCGACGAACCCACCGGCAACCTGGACTCGCAGACCGGCGAGGAGATCATGGCGCTGTTCGACCGGCTGCACCAGCAGGGCAACACCATCATCCTGGTGACGCACGAGCACGACATCGCCGAGCACGCCCACCGCGTGGTCCACATCAAGGACGGGCTGGTGGGCTCGGACGAGAAAAAGCGGTAACGCCTCCCTTCGTCACATCCCTCCGTGCCCTCGCGGCTTGACAAGGCCGCCCCTCAGTCGTATTTTTTCGCGACAATCCCGGGATTCGGCTCCGCCGGACCCCCTCCGACTGTGGAGGTACACGTATGAGAATGTCGCGTCTTCTTCTGCTGAGCCTGCTGGGACTCGGCCTGCTGACCCAGCTCCAGGCCCAGCAAACCACCTTTGACAAAGTGAAGGTCCGCTACAACAAGAGCGGAGACGACGTCCGCCTGGTGGACAAGAACGTGGACCTGATCCTGGACGACGGCGCAAAGAAGCTGATCGTCCGGGGCAGCGACCGGCCCATCGAGATCAACTACGACGACGTCACCAAAGTCGTGCTCGAGACCACACGGCACATGCGCGGCGGGGCGCTGAGCCAGATGGTGGGCGGCCTGGCGGGCGCCGCCATCGCCAGCAAGAAGGTGCAGGACTACTGGTGTTACATCGAGTACAAGCAGTCCGACGGCAGCGTGCAGCCCTACCTGATGGAGGTGGCCAAAGAGGTTTCCGATCAGGTGGTGGACAAGATGCGAGCCACCTTCGGCGACCGCGTGGTCCTGGCGGAGTTCCCCGAAGCCGAGGAGGTGGACAAGAACACCCTGGCCGCCCTGCAGACCAAGCATGAGGTCGAAGTCGACAAGAAGAACCGGCCCATGCCGGAGCTGAAGCCCGACCAGGCCCTGGTGGTGGTAGTGTGTCCGCCGCTGGCGGCGCGCTATGCCGGCAAAGGCAACCAGTTCAAACTTCACGCCAACGACCGCGTGATCGCCGTCAACAAGATGGGGACGTACAGCTTTGCCTACGTCGACCCCGGGGAGTACCTGCTGGTTTCCCAGACGGAGAACGCCAGCGGCATCAAGGTCAAACTGGAAGCCGGCAAGGACTACTACTTCCTGCAGAACACATTCATGGGCACCTGGAAGGCCAAGACCGGCCTCTCCCAACACACCAAGGAACTGGTGACCTACGAGATGAACGGCGCCTGGCACTCGGACTGGAAGCAGAAGACGGACTGAAGCGAGCCGGCGCCCGGGCCGAAAACTGAAAACGCCTCCCGCCGGGGAGGCGTTTCTGTTTGTGAGGCGGAGGTTGCTCGCTACTGGCTGGCGCTGGCGGGCTGCGACGTCCCGGTCTGGACCGGCGCGGCGGCGGCGAAGAAGCTGTGCTCGTACAGGTTGCGATAGATGCGGCCGGCAATCTCGGCGGCCTTGGGCCCGAACGTGGGCCGTCCGCCCCGGAGGAACACCACCAGCACGATGCGTCCGGCGTCGGTGTTGGCGTAGGAGGCGAACCAGCCGTAGCGGGTGCCGTTGTTGGAGCAGGTGCCGGTCTTGCCCAGCACCTCTTCCTCGCTGAAGTTGTAGCGCACGCTGCGGGCGCTGCCGAACTGTACCGCTCCCAGCATGCCGCCGTGCAGCTCAGGGATGAGGGGCGCGATGTCGAGCTTGCGCTTGACCTTGGGACGGAAGGCGGCGGCTTGTTCCAGGGTCTGCGGATGTTGCAGGTAGAACAGGGTCCCGCCATTGGCGATGGCGGAGACCATGGCTCCCAGTTGCAACGGGGTCATGGAGATGCCCTCGCCGAAGGAGCACATCTTGCCCACGCCGCCGCGCCGCGCCGGCAGAGGATCGTCCGGGAACTCGCCCAGGTGTTCGCCCGCGATGTTGTAGCCGGCAAGCTCGCCCAGCCCGAACTGGTGGGCGTAAGAACTCACGCGGTCGAAGCCCAGCTTGCGTCCCAGCGCCTCAAAGTAGGTGTTGTTGGAGATGGCGAGGGCGCGCGTCATGTTCATGCTCCAGCGCCGGCGACCGCGGCCGAAGGGCAGTTCGGTGTCCGAATCCACGATCTTCTCGTTGAGGGCCGCCATGGCCACCGCCAGCTTGAAGGTGGAGCAGGGCTGCGCGCCTTCCGAGAGCGCCAGGCGCTGGTTGACCATGGTGAGGACGCGGCCGTTCAGGGGATCGATGGCCACCACGGCGCCGTTCATGTTGCCCAGGGCCTCGACGGCGGCGGCGCGCACCACGAGGTTTTCGCCCGCGGTCACGTCGCCCGTGGTCGCGTTCTCGGAGAAGGAACTGGTGTAGAAGCGCTCACGGCGGCGGCGAGAGTGACGGCGGCGCTTCTTCCCCGCCACGCGGCGGCCGTGGCGCATCCGGCTCATGCGCTTCTGTGCCGAGGGGCTCTCGCTGACCTGCGATTTCGAACTCTTGGCCGGCGTGCGCGAGGCAGCCCACGCCCCCGCGGTCAGGAGCATCCCCGCCAGCATCATCAGGAGAACCTGCAGGATCACAGCCGGCTTGCGCATACACCCCACCATCCGGACTCTGCCCGTTGCTCGGCTGCTTTGGATTGGATTCGACACTTGCGGCGGAGACCCCAGGAGCTGCCGGGATAATAAGGGAGTTACTCCCCGGTTAGCAACTGGAAACTGACCGCGGACCAAGTAACTAAAGGGCATGGCCCCGGAGCGCGGGGCCGGGCAGGGGTCGCTACCGCCGCCCGTTTGCTACCACCGGCTTTCCGTCCCTGATGACCACATCCGGCCTCTGATAGACCGCTTTGCCCCGCAGCTTCCGGGCTGGGTTCTTGACACCAAAGGTATGCGTTCGGCCTCCGCCTGCCTCTCCCGCACTGCTCTTTTCATACTTCCAGTCCGATTTTTCCAGAAAAACCACGTCGACTCGCCAAATGATGACCGGCTTCCCGCGCTCGACAGATTCAGTGGGATCAACCAGGTATCTCCAAATGATGTACCAGCCGGGATGGTCGTAGTGGGATTGAATCGCCCAAGGTCGCTTGCTGGCCTTGCTCTCCAGGGAGTCGGCGGGTTTGGGCCGCCTGGAACGGCCCCTGCGACAGAGGTCCGGAAACCGCTGTTGAGCTGTATGACTGTGCGGGTTCTTTTCCCAATTGCTGAGTGAATCCAGCGCCTTGGTCCCGTAGATGCCCACCAGCGCGCTAAAAACGTTCGCTTGCTCGAAGTAAATCTCGGCCAAATCCCCGAGTTCGCGTTCCATGTATTCGATTGCACGACCGATAACGGAGACTCCTCCAAAGGCTGGGGGCAAATCGACCGCCCGGTCAAACCACTTATCCCGCTTAGAGGCCTTTGCCATTTCCGTTGGCAGCCTTGGTCTCGAGTTTGGCTAGCGCTGGAATCGCCTTCTGCGCCATCAAGAAGTACTCCGGATTGCTTTCCATTCCGATGCTTCTCAGACCGCAGGCCGTCGCTGCCGCGATGGTCGAACCGGAGCCCATGAAAGGATCGAGGATGATGCCTTCCCCCAGCGGCAGGGCCGAGCGCACGATCTGGCGCAGGAACGCCTGCGGCTTCAGGGAAGGATGGGGTGCAAGGGTGCGCTCCAGCCCTCGCGCAGGCGAGGAGTAGATGAGGTCCCTAAAAGGCTGGGTCGGAGAGATCCGGCGCAGCCCCCCTGTGCCCCACTTCCGCAGATTGTCCTGGACCCGGCCTTCGCAGGGCTTGCGAAACAGTCCCCAAGGTTCCCAACAGGACCGCGGCATCACAGAAATGTCGGGGAATTCCTCGTGGGCATTCTTGGGCCGGTCGCCGCCGCGCAGCGTATGAACGACCCGGATGATTTCGCCGCGCTTTTCAAAACCAGCGGCAGTGAATGGTTCGTAAACGAGGTAAGACACCAGGGGATTGGTGGCGATGAATACGTGCGCTCCCGGCACCAGTACTCTCATCAACAATGGCGCCAGTCGGCCAAAGAACTTCCGCAACTCGGCGTGGTCCTGCTGTTTCAGGACAGTGAATCGGGGCAACGGTCTCCGTTTGGAACCGTCGAAAGCCGGTGGAATCCGCCACACACCGCCTTTGCCCTCACGCATTTTCTGGAGTTCTCGAGCCGAGTACTCAATAAGTCCGTACGGAGGGTCGGTAACGACTGCATGAATAGAGTTTTCCGCCCGTCGACCGAGCCACTCAAAGGCGTCGTCGGAAAAGACCTCATACCTGCCAAAGGCAGTGGATGGGCCGAAATCTAGGACCCGGGTTTCACGCTGTTTCGTCCGACTACGGCTCATCTTGCGAGCATCCTATCAGAACCTCGTGTACCCCTCCCGTGGCGGAGTGAGCGCTACTTGGCGTCGCCGCGCTTGCGGATGAAGGCGGGGACGTCGAGGTCGTCCTGCGACACGTCACGGACGGCGTCCTTCACCGCTTCGAGCGACGGGGTCTCGCGTTGCACCGAAGAACCCTGGGGGCGGGCCACTGGATGGAGCGAAGGCCGGCCCGCCATGCCGGGCGAAGGGGTATAGCCCGAAGAGGCGCGGGTTGTGGAGATGGCCGCGGCCGCCGCGGAGACCACGCGCTCCTTCCGCTGGGGATGGTCGGTCTTGAAACCGGTGGCGATGACGGTGATCTTCACCTCGTCCTTCATCTTCTCGTCCTGCACGGCGCCGAAGATGATGTTGGCGTCCTCGTGGGCGGCGCTCTGGATGATGGTGGAGGCTTCGTTGACCTCCGCCAGCTTCAAGGTGCTGGAGCCGGTGATGTTGATGAGGATGCCGCGGGCGCCGTCGATGGCCCCGGCCTCCAAGAGCGGCGAGGCAATGGCGCGCTGGGCCGCGTCCACGGCGCGGCGCTCGCCCTTGGCGGTGGCCGTGCCCATCACGGCGTAGCCCATGCCGGCCATGATGGCCTTCACGTCGGCGAAATCGCGGTTGATGATGCCGGGGATGGTGATGATGTCGGAAATGCCCTGCACGCCCTGGCGCAGGATGTCGTCGGCGATGCGGAACGACTCGAAGAACCCGGCGTTCTGCGCCACGCCCAGCAGCTTCTCGTTGGGGATGACGATGACGGTATCCACCGAGTCCACCAGCTCGGCCAGGCCGCGCTCCGCCTGCTGGGCGCGGCGGCGTCCCTCGAAGGCGAACGGTTTGGTGACCACGGCCACGGTGAGCGCTCCCATCTCACTGGCCAGGGAGGCGATGATGGGCGCCGAGCCGGTGCCCGTGCCCCCGCCCAGGCCGGTGGTGACGAAGACCATGTCGGCGCCCTCCAGGGCCTCGATGATCTTGTCGGTGTCTTCGAGGGCGGCGCGGCGGCCGATCTCCGGATTGGCGCCCGCGCCCAGGCCGTTGGTGAGCTTGACCCCGAGCTGGATCTTCACCGGGGCCTGCGACATCTGCAGCGCCTGCAGGTCGGTGTTGGCCACCACGAACTCCACACCCTCCAGATGGGCGGTGATCATGCGGTTGACGGCGTTGCCGCCGCCGCCGCCCACCCCGATCACCTTGATCTTGGCGTTGCTGCGCGGATCCTCGTGGAACTGGATGCGGATGTCGCTCGCGTCGCTCATGTCAGCCATCGCTCCCCCTTCTTCGCACTATAACCCGACTTTCAAAACTGCCAACCTCAAAATCCTCCGCTGCCGTTCACTCCGTTCCTGGAAAACAGGGCGCGCAAGCGGGCGCCGAAGCCCTGGGGCTGCGGCCCGCGAGCTAGGAAGGCGCGGTGTCCGTAGAAGATCATGCCCACGGCGGCGGCGAACTCCGCTTCCGCCAGGGTCGAGGGCATCTTGGAAATGGCGGCGGGCACGGCCAGGCGCGCCGGCCGCTTGAGCAGCGATTCGGTGAGCTCCGTCATCCCGCTCAGGCGGGCTCCGCCGCCGGTGAGGACGATGCCGGCCACGCACAGCTCGAGGGCGCCGGAGTGGCGCAGGTTGTCGCGCAGCATCTCCACCAGCTCCTGGGCGCGGGGCTCGAGGATCTCGGCGAGCGAGCGCTGCGGCATGAGGCGCGGCTGGCGGTCGCCCACGGCCGGCACCTCGATCTCATTGCCCTCCGGCACGCGGGCCACCAGCGCGTTGCCGAAGCCGCGTTTGATCTTTTCCGCTTCGGTCAGCGGGGTACGCAGGCCCACGGCCACGTCGTTGGTGAAGTGATCGCCGCCGACGGGGATGACGGCGGTGTGCACCACCGAGCCCTCGTAGATGACGACCAGGTCGGTGGAACCGGCGCCGATGTCGACCAGGCAGACGCCCAGCTCGCGCTCGTCGGGCTTGAGGATGGCGTCGGCGGAGGCCAGGGGCTCGAAGACGGTATCGTCCACGTGGATGCCGGCGCGGTTGAGCGCGCTGACCACGTTCTGCGTGGCGGTGGAGGCGGCGGTCACCACGTGCACCTTCACTTCCAGCTTGGCTCCCAGCATCCCGAAGGGATCGCGGATGCCCTCCTGGTCGTCGAGGATGAACTGCTGGGGCAGCAGGTGGACGACCTCGCGGTCGGTGGGCAGAGCAATGGCCCGGGCCTTCTCCACCGCGTGGCGGATGTCCTCGCGGGTGATCTCGCGGGCGCGTCCGCCCAGGGTGATGCCGCCGCGGCTGTTGACGCCGCGGATGTGCGTGCCGGCGATGCCCACCACGGCGCGCTCCACGTTGACGCCGGCGACGGCTTCCGCCTCATCCACGGCGCGTTGGATGGAGGCCACGGCCTTCTCCAGGTCCACGATCAGGCCGCGGCGCGAGCCCCGCGACTCGCTCACCCCGTGGCCGCGATAGCGCAGGCCGCTCTCCGTGATCTCCGCCACCAGGGCGCAGGTCTTGGAGCTGCCTACGTCGATGGCGGTCAGCAGGTTTGCCGGTGGCTTTCCCATGGGCCCTTACGTCACTTCCTCTTCTTGCTCGCGGCCGGCTTCTGGGGCGCGACCGCCTTGGGCGCGGGCTTGGCCAGCGGGACCGGCGCGGCCCGGCGCTGGTCGGGATTCACGATGACCTGGCGCTCGTAGCGCAGGTCCACCGACTCCAGCTTCTGGAACTGTTGCCGCCACTCCTGCACGTGGGCCAAGTACACCTTGTAGCGGGCCAGAAAGTTGCCGGAGCCCAGATGCACCAGCACCGCGCCCGCCGGGTCGGCCACCGTGACCTTGACGTCGTCGACGTCGGAAAGGTCCACCTCGCTCAGCCCGGCGGAGTAGTTGGCGCCCTCGGAATCCAAATCCCGCACCAGCGCGTTGTAGATCTTCATGCGCGCGGCGCGGGTGGAGAGCGGCTCGGCGTCGCCCATCCCGCCGATGACCGGGAAGGAATACCTCTTCTGCTTGCTGGAGGGCAGTTCCACCACCACGCCGTTGGAGTCGATGAGGGAGATCTTGGAGCCGATCTGCACGAAGGCCACCGGCGTGCGCTCCCGGATCTCCACCTTCACCCGGTCGGGGAGCAGGCGCATGACCGTGGCCGACTCCACCCAGGGGATCTCCTCCAGTTGCTTCTTGCGCTCTTCCAGCGGGATGGAGAAGACGTTGTGGCCGATGTCCGAGGCGAAGAATTCGAGCACCTGGGCGCGCGGCACGTTGGCCGCGCCGGTGACTTCCAGGTTGTCGCGGGACTCCAGGCGGAAGCGCCAGGACTTGACGCCGTAGCGGTAGGTCCAGGCGGCGGCCAGGCCGGCCAGCCCCAGCACCAGCAGGGCGACGAAGGCCCACTTGAGGCGGCTGACGGCTTTGCGGGGCAGCGGCCCGCGGCGCACCGCGACCCGCTTCTGCCCGCGCAGGAATGGGGATTCCTCTTCGTCGTCGAGGGAGATGCGCCGCTCGGACTCCGGCTCTTCGGCCAGCGGCTCTTCCTCTCGGGCGACACGGCTGCGCGGCCGGGTCTGCTCCTTTTCCCGCGTCGGGTACCAGTCTTCTCGCGCCATTCTTTCCGTGGACGGTGCCGCGGAATCGCCTCAATCACTATAGCCGCTTTTTGATTTTTTGCAGATAACGAAGTAACAAACCTGTGGAAGGCGTGGTTCAACATCCCGAGGGCGAAGCCCGAGGGAGCCCTACCCCGGGCAGGAATCCGAAGGTGGCGACAGTCGTGGTCGAGTAGGGATTCCTCGCTGCGCTCGGAATGTTCTTAAGAGCCGGCCCTAGAAGCGACCGGAGAGCGCTGGCTGAGGCGTTCCAGGAT
>CBRAFF010000046.1:0-8805 GCA_967755155.1 uncultured bacterium | reverse complement strand
GAAGACGAGGTCGCGCTGCGCATCAGGCAAGCATCGGGCGTTGACCATCTCGCCCAGGAAGCCCTCCGGCGATTGCGCGGCGTTCGCCAGATCGAGGATCCAGGCGACGCCGGCGGCCGGGTCCGCGGAGGCGGCGAGCGCGGCGCGGAGCATGGGCGCGACGCGATAGGAGCCGTTGCGCTGGATGTAGTCGCGGAGCAGGCGGTCGGCGGGCTCGCGCATCTGCGGCAGCAGCTTGCGGCGGCCGATGTGCGAGAGCGTCTGGCTGACGTCGGTCCAGAAGCTTTCCTGGATGCGCCCGGCGTTCTGGGCGCGGATGAAGGTCTGGAGCGCGGACTTCCAGCGCGCGGTCGCCGCTTCCTGCTTGCCCTGTTCCCAGAACAGCAAGGCGACGCGATGGTGCAGGTCGCCGCGGTCGGGCGCCAGCTCCAGCGCGTGCTCGTATTCCTCGAGCGCGTGCGCGGGGTCGCGGGCGTCGCGGTAGTAGTCGGCGAGGTCGGTGTAAGCCGAGGCGCGGGCGGGAGCGCCCTCGAGCGCCGCCGGGAGATAGTCCTCGGGCGCGCCCTGATGGGTGGTGCCCAGGTACTCGCCATAGCGCGAGCCGTAGTAGAACCAGACGTCGCCTGCGAGTTGCCGGGTGCGGTCCACGGGCTTGCCCACGCGCTCGCCGATGGTCGAGTTGCCCAGCGCTTCGAGGAAGGCGGTGTTCACCAGCGGGTCGGGGCTGGCGTAGTAGAGGCCGGTGAGCGCGGTGTAGCCGCGGGTCCAGACCGGGGGAAGCGCGCGGCCGTGCGCCTGAACGGCCTGGAGCGCCAGCGGGAAGTTGACGCTGGCGATGGCGAGGCTGGTGGCGGCGTCGGCGGTCGCATTGGGAAGTGGAAGCCCAGCCAACTGCACAAGTTGTTGCGGATTGCGGGCCAGCAGCAGTTGCAGGTATCGGGGCATGTCCCCGGAGCCGCGCAGGCGGCTGAGGACGGCCAGCTCCGACGCGGTGTTCCCGCCGGAACGATAGCTCTGCGTCGCTTGCAGCAGGATGCCGCTTCTCTGTTCGTTGGGCACCACGGCGGCGTACTGCTGCAACTGCGCTCCCAACTCGTCGAACTTCAGGCGACGCTTCTGCAACTCCACCAGCCGGCCCAGGTGCGACCAGTTCGAAGAATGAGTGGGCCGCGCGAGCATCACCTCCAGGCGCCAGCGCGCTTCCAGGTCCCCCAACCCGGCTTGCTGCGCCAGCGGCAGCAGGGCGGAGGACAACTCGTCCACCGTGGCGGTCGCCCGCTGTTTCGCGAGGAACGCGGAGAACGATGCTTTCTCCTCGGGGGTGAAGTAGCGGCCGGAGGTCGAGCCCAGTTCTTCGAGCGCGCTGCGGAAACCGGAGAGGGCGCGCTGCGCGGCCTGGCTCTCGCCTCCCTCCTCTTCCTCCGCCGGGGGCGCCTTGGCAGCCGCGACCTGCCAGGCGGAGTGCAGCCGGGCGAAGGCGGCTTCGTGCTCGCGCAGACGAGCCATCACCCGGGCATAGGTGCGCCCGCCCGAGACGTACTCCGGCTCGGCGAAGAGGTCGTCGCCGGCGAGGTCCATTCCCTTTTCCGCGAACGTCTTGGCCTGGGGCAGCAGGTTCCAGGATTCGAGCCGTTGCGCGACGGCAAAGAAGTTCTGCGGGCGCTCGGGGCGGCCTTCGAGCATCGCTTTGCGCAGGGCGGCGACAGCGTCGTCGTTCTCGCCGCGGCGGGCGTGGAGCTCGGCCATCTTTTCCATCCACTGCGGATCGTGGTAGGCCAGCTCGTAGATCTTGCCGTAGCTCGAGAGCGCCTGGTCGAAGCGCATGAGGCGCTCCTCGAGCGTGGCGCGCGCGGTGTGCAGATCCATGCGGTCGGGGCGGACCTGCGTGGCCTTGGAGTAGGCCTCGATGGCCGCGGGGAAATCCTCAAACGCGGTCTGGAGGCGGGCCAGCACCATGGGCCAGCGGAAGTCCTTGGGAGAATCGGCGACGGCCTTGGTGAAGTAGGCGAGCAAGTGCTCCTTGCGGCCCTGGCGCTCGGCGTAGCGCGCGGCCTCGTCCGCCAGCGCGGCGTCCTCGGGATAGCGTTTGAGGATCTCGATGTACTGGTCCACGGCGCCGGCGGGATCTTTGAGGCGAGTGAGGGCGGGGATGAGTCCGCGGCGCAAGGCGGCGACGCGGGCGTAGCGCTCCGCGGCGGCGAGCGGGGCGTCGCGCATGGACTGGATGGCGGCGAGGTAGAAGTCGCGCAGGCCGGCGTCGTCCGCGGCACGGGCGTAGGTATCGGCCATGGCGGCGAGATACCCGGCGTTGAAGGGATCGTCCTGGAGCAGCGGCTGGAGCAACTGGCGCGCGGCGACGACCTCGCCCGACTCCGTGGATTTGCGCGCGGCCTCGAAGGTGAACTGCTTCTTCAGCCCGGGGTTGGAAGCGGCGGCGGCGCGACGCAGCACGTCGATGGCGCGCGGCTGCATCTTGTTGCGCCAGTAGAAGTCGGCGGCGGCGCGCACCACGCCCAGCACGGTGGGATTCTCCGCATAGAGCGCTTCCATCACTTTCTGCGCGGAGGCGAAATCGCCCCGGCCTTCATGGAAGCGCATCAGGGCCAGGCGCAGGCGCATGCGCTCGACCGGGTCGGAGAGCAAAGTGATGCGGCGTTCGAAGGCGCGGACGCGCACGGCGGGGAAGCCGTCGCGGTCGGCGATGCCGTCGATTCGCTCCAGCAGCTCGAGGGAGGACGCGGATTCGACCTTGGCGGCCAGCAGCGCACCGAGTTCGTCGCGGCGGTTCTGGGTCTCCAGCAGCGCGACCCGCAGGGAGAGCGCCGCGGGGCTGGCGTCGTTCGCGGAGACCAGCTTGGCGGTGGCTTGGTCGGCGGCGGCGCGATGCGCGGGACGCCGGGCGAGCTCCAGCAAGCGTGAGCGCGCGGGCGAATACTCTTCGCCGGCCAGCGCTCCCTGGACGTATTCCTCGAGCGCGCGCGAGTATTCGCGCTTGTTCTCATAGACGGCGCCGGCTTCGTAGGCGTAGAGCGTGGGCTGGTTGAGTTTGCGGCGGCCCTCGTGCATCAGGCGCAGGGCGTCGTCGAACAGGTAGTAGTCCCAGAAGATGGTGGCGGCTTCGAGGTACCCATCGGCGCGGCCGGGCTCGATCTCCGCGATGCGGTTCCAGTAGGGACGGGAGCGGTCGAGCAGGTCGCGGTCGGCCCAGGTCTCGCCGATGCGGGTGAGGGTCTCGCGGTCGCGGGGCTGATAGGCGGCGAGCTTCTCCTCGATCTGGACCGCGGCTTCGGTGTTGCCGGGGTCGAAGGCGGCGAGCGAGCGATGGAGCGAGGCCACGCGGCGGCCGAGCTCGACGTCGGCCGGGTAGAGCGCGGTGAGCGCGCGTAGCGGCGCAGCGGCGGCTTCATAGTGCGAACCCCAGGCTTCAGCTTCGCCCGCGAACTGGGCGGCCGCCGGATTCATCTTGGCCGTCGCGCTCCAGGCATCGGAACCGCTCGCAGGACCAGCGGGTCGCAGGGCCTGAAGTTCCGTCTGCAACTGTCCGGTCCGGGAAAGTTCGGCGAAGAACTGGTTGCGCAGGTCGGCGTCGTAGAACCAGTAGCTACGCAGCAGCGCCAGCCAGGCGGCGCGGTTGTAGGTGTACTTGTTGGTGTAAGCCGAGAGCAGGTTGCGGACGAAGGCCAGGTTGTGGGGGAAGCGCTGGTGGGCGAAGAGGTTCAGGCTCAGGTACATCTGCGGGCCGCTTCCGCCAACCACGTCGCGGAAATAGTCTTCCAGCTCGCTGCCGGCGAAAGCCTGCGTGACCTCGCGCGTGAGCTGCGCGAAAGCGGCGGTCTGCTTGCGCCGCAGGTACCAGCGCGCCAGGCGATGATGCCAGGAGCGCTCAGGGAACTGCTGCATGGCGCGGCGGTAGATCTGCTCCACCTCCGAACGCAGGTCATTCTGCTCCAGGAAGTTGGCCAGGCGCTCATAGAGGCCGGGGTCGTTGGGATTGCGGTCGATCTCCTGGCGGTAGAGGGCCAGGGCCTTGGGAACCTCTTTGCGCGAGACCAGACGCGAGATGTAGCGGTCGAGCACGCGGGCGTATTCGGGAGAGCGCGGTCCGCCGGCGGCGGGAGCAGGCCGCTCTTCGCTTCCCTCCTCCCCTTCCGCGGCTTCACCGTCTTCCGGCGAGGACATGGGCTGCATCGCGGTCTGCGACCTGCCCAGCGGGACGCCTTGCGCGCGCTCGGCCAGTTCCTTTAGCAGCGAGTCATAAAGCGCGAACTCTTCTTCGACCTGGCCCTTGCGGGCGAAAGCGTCGGCCATGAGGAAGGCGACCTGGGTGCGCTGCGGGGCGGTGGGGAAATTCGCCAGGAACTGGCGGCCGCCGCGGATGACGCCGTCGAAATCGCCGTAGAGGGCGTAGGCCTCGAGCAGCCGCGCGTGCAACGCGGGGCGCTGGGGCGAGTTGGGATAGCGCGAGTCAAAGAGCGCCAGCAACTCCGCCGCGCGCAGGCGGTGGAAGTAGGCGATGGAGTTGTTCTCCTCCTGCGCGAACTGCTGATTGGGCGAGGCGGAGTTGAGCAAGAGCGAGAGGATGCCGTTGAGGAATCCGGGATAGGGGTCGAGGGTGGCGATGTCCTTATAGAGCGAGAGGTCGCCGGAGCCGAAGCGCAGCGGCTGCTCGGGCGCGGTGAACAGGATGTTGATGATGCCGGCCAGCGCCTTTTCGGTGGAGGCAGCGTCGGCGCCGGAGAGGCTGTAGAGAGCGTAGTAGTGGCGGATGGCCTCGTTCGAATCCTGCACGCCCTCGAAGAGGCGGGCGAGGGTCAGCAACTCGCCCGCTTTCCACGCGGAGTGGCGCGACTCCTTGCGCAGGCGGAACTCGACCAGAATGCGGCGCGCGGCCTCGAGGTTCCCCTGCTGCTGGTAGTAGTAGAAGAGGCGGGCGGCGGCGTTGAGGTCCTCGGGATTGGCGGCGACGGAGGCGCGGGCGCGGTCGAGGAAGGCGCGCAGGTTGTGCGTCTGCGTGATCAGCAAGAAGTAGTCGTTCACCAGCTCCGGCGGCCACAGCGGCTGGAAGGAGCGGTCGTAGAGCGCGAGCGCCTCGGCGATCGAGCCTTTGGCCTGCGCCAGCGAAGCGCGGGCGCTGACCGGGAAGACTTCGTCCTTCGGAAACGCCTTCTGGTAGGCGGCGATGTGCTGCTCGGCGTCGGCGAATCGCTTCTCGACCAGCAGGAAGCGGAAGAAGCGCTTAGCGACTGAGCTTTCCGCGGGATAGCGCGCCATCCACTTGCGATAAGAATCGGCGGCGAGGTCAGGCGAAAGCGCTTGCTCGCTGAGCAAGACGAAGATGCGCTCGAAGGCGCGCCAGGAGCGCTGCTCCGGCGCCGGGACCAGGCGCTCGGAGTCAGGCGAGGGCAACTGCGCGGCCGCGGCCAGGGCGGCCACCTCGTCCTGGGGACGGAGGCGACGATGGTAGAAATCGGCGAGCGCCAACTGTCCGGCGGCGGGGTCTTTGGCGGATTGCGCGTACTGCTTCCAATCGGCTTCGGCGGCGGTGAAGTCGAGTTGCTGCTCGTCCTCGAGGGCACGCAGGGAGAGCAGTTCGGCGTCCGAGGGCGCGGCGGAGATGAGTTGGCTGAGCGCGGCGCGGGTCTCGTCCGGCGGGCGGCGCACCAGAGCGGGGCCGCCGGGCAGCGAGACGGCGCGGAAGAAGATGGCTTCTAGGCGGCCCGCGCCTTCGACGTCCTGCACCCAGCGGGCGAGATCGGCGCGGGCCCCGATGGCGAGGAACGCCAGCGCGGCGAGCGCGCAGGCGAGCAGCGCGCGGCGGCGGCCGGAGGTGTCAGGGAACAACGTCAAGCGACACCTCCTGACTGCCGATGTTGTGGGCGAAGTCCTCGGCGGTGACGGTAAGGGCGTAGCGGCCGGCGGGCAGGTCGGCGGGAATCAGCAGGTCGCCGGTGTTGGCGCCGGCGCGCTGGTTCCAGCGCAGGCTGACGGGCGCGACGCCCGCCATGCGCGCCACCACGGTGCGCGTGCTTTCCGAGGCGGCGACGCGCAGCGCGACCACTTCCCCGCGCCGGAACTGCTTCTTCTCCAGGCGGACGCGCACCAGCGGCGGGCGGCTGGAGATGACGAAGGTCTTGGCTTCGCGGAAGACACGCCCGGCGCGGTCGCGCAGGATGAGGCGCACGGAGTAAGTGCCGTCTTCCATCTCGCGGGGAGCTAGGAAGCGTGTCTGCCAGGTGTCTTCCTGCGGCAGGTAGCGCAGACCCTTGATGAGGCCGAAGGGAAACAGAGCGACCACGGAGATGATGGAGGAATCGGTCTTCACGCGCAGCACCGGATCGCCGGGGCGAATGACGCGCGGGCGCAGGAGCGAGCGCGGCGCGGCCAGGAACGAGGTGTAGGGCGTGACGAACTTGTACTTGCGGGCCAGGCGAATGATCTCGTCCACCGTGGCGCGGTCTTCGCCATCGCGCTCGATCTTCTCCAGCAGCGCGTCCACGCGCGCTCGCGCCCAGAGGCGGGGAAGCTGGGGATGGTCGAGCGCCTGGGCGGGAAGCGGCACCGTGGCTTGGAGCGCGAGCGGCATGCCGTCGCGCACTCCGCTGACGGAGAAGGTGGCCTGCGGCGCCGGCTGGCGATATTGCCCGACCCAGGCGGCGAGCGAGCCGGCAAAGGTGGTGTCGGCAAGGGGATAGACCATGTCGAAACCGGATTCCGGTGAGGCGCTCAGCCGCAGCTGCTCGATGGGGCGGCGGCCGATCTTGGAAACGAAGGAGTTGAGCTTGAATTCGGCGGGTTCGGTGGAGCGCACCCACTCGGCCAGGCCGTCGTTGCGTGCCAGCATGCGCAGCAGGTTGAGGTTGGCGTCGTCGCCCACGGCGTAGACGTAGGTGCGCGGGCGCCCGGCCGCGGGAAGCTGCTTCCACTTGGCTTCGTACCACGATGCCAGCCGGCCGCTGTGGATGGGGCCGCGGGTGGCGTCCCCGTCGCCCAAAAGGATGAGGTAGGACTCGCCCGGTGCGCCGCCGGCCTGGACGAGCGCGGCTTCGAGCGCGGCCTGCAGGTTGGTGCCGCCGCGCAGGCGTCCGGCACGCACGAAGGCCAGCGCCTGCTCGATGTGGGCAGCGTCGGCCGGGACGGGAGCAGGAGCCAGCGGCGCGACCTCGGTGTTGAACATCAGCAGGTTGAAGCGGTCGCTGGGATGCAGAGAGCGCAGCAAGGCCTCCAGCGCTTGGAAGCTGCGGTCGAGCTTTTCCCACTGCATGGAAAGCGAGTTGTCGAAGAGCAGCACCAGAGTGCGCGGGGCGGCGGGTGCGGCGGGATTCGCGACTTTCGGTGTCTCGCCGAGCAGCGCCTGGGCCTCGAAGAAGCCGGGCTCGGCGGCGGGGTTGGCGACGGGCGCCGACTCTGTGGGCGGCGGCGTGGCCGGGCGCGGGTCGCGGAAGGTGAGCACTTCGAGCGAATCCGCGCGCGCCGGGTCGAGCGCGTAGCGCACGGCGAAATCTTCGTTGAAGGTCACGTTGCGGCCTTCAAAGCCGGCGCGGATGCGGTGGGGCGTGCGCTCGGCGACTTGCAGCGGATAGTTCGCGCCGACGGCTTCGAAGTCCTTCACCGCATGCGCTGAGCGCAGCTCCAGGTTGATGCGCAGATGGCCGGCGACCTGGGCGTGGTAGGCGTCCGGACGCAAGGCGATGGCGAAGAACGACTTCAGGTTCTCCACCGGGATGCTCTCGTGGTACTCCAGCTCCAGGCGCTTGGTGCCGTAGCCGGAGATGGGAACGATGCGGGCGCTGAACACCGCAGAGCGGCGGGCTTCCTCGACGCCGCGCTCGCCCACCTGCAGCAGCCCGGGATCGATGGACTGCCACTTGAGGTTGTTGTAGAGCTCCTCGGCGCGCTTGCGCTCCAGGATGACCCCGGGGATGCGGGTGACGCCGTCCCAGACGGCGAAGTCGGAGATGGTCGAGCGGCTGGAGAGGGCGAAGATGTAGTTCCCTTCCAGCACGCCGCCGACGTGGCTGGCGAAGACCTGGCGGACGGAGACGCGCGCGTCGCCGTTGTCGATGAGGATCGAGATCTCCATCTCCTCGAGCGAAAGGACTTTGGGGTCGGGCTGCGGCTTGTCCGTGGGAAGCAGGACGCCGGCATCGCCCCAGGCGGCGGGAGCGGCCAGCAGCAATGCCGCCAATAACCAACGGGAGAGCGCGGCGCGGGTCATGGAGGCGCGGGTCATGGCAGGCTGGGCTCCGAGATGCGCACCAGGCCGTTGTCGGTACCTACGTAAAGGTTGCCGCGAGAGAAGGCGAGCGCGGTCACGTTGGCGGAAGGCAAGCCGGCGGCGAAGTTCGACCAGCGGCGCGTGGTGCGGTCGTAGACGTAGAGTCCGCGGTCCAGAGTGCCGACATACACCTTGGCTTCCGTCACCGCAAGTGCGTTGGGGTTCACCACCAGGTCAGCGGGCAGGTCGGGAAATGCCTGCCACTCGCCGGAGGAATCCAGGCGCAGGACCGAGCCGCCGTAGGTTCCGGCGAACCACTCCTCGCCCACGGGGGCGATGGCGGTGATCCAGTTGTGCGTGAGGTGGGAGTTGGATGTGTTGTAGCTGGCGCGCACCACGCCCTCGGTGAGGACGGAGATGCCGCCCAGCGTCCCGACCATGAGGCGGCCGCCGGAGGAGCCAAGAGCGTAAGCGTGATTGTTCACCAGCCCATGGAAGGCGTAGAGGCTGCGCGCGCCGGAGCCGTCGAGAAAGGTGAGGCCGGCGGGGGTGGCGACGGCCATGCCCTGCGAGGAGAAGGCGACGTCGGT
>CBRAFF010000045.1:0-8808 GCA_967755155.1 uncultured bacterium | reverse complement strand
GAGCTAGTCGGGATCGAACCGACGACCTCATCGTTGCGAACGATGCGCTCTCCCAGCTGAGCTATAGCCCCACGTCGTGCGCTAGCGGCAGACCATATTTTACCAGCCGCTCTGCTTCCTACCAACGTCCCGGCGCGGGTGCAATCGAGCGTTCGCGGCCGGAGGGATCAGCGCACCCGACGCACTTCCGCCTCGGTCGCCATCACCAGTTCCTTGCCCACCCGAGTCTCGTATTGGACGATGGGGCCGCTGGCCCATCCCTTCTCGATCTTCCCCACGCCGTACTTGGTTCTGATCCTCTGCCCGGCGCGATACCGGAACACCTGTTGGGCATCGGGCGATTCGAAGGTCTTCTGCGGATGCTTCCAATCAAGATGGAACGGCCCGACGCCGTGCACCTGCACCACCGCGGGTCCATCCGGGGTTTCGCCGAAGATCAGCGTGCCTTTGGGCAGGAACGCGTAGCCGCCGGAGCCCAGCCGCTTCAGCTTGGCGCGGTCGAATACATCCCCCGTGCCCAGGTAGACGGTCCCTTGCAGGACGGTGATGTGCTCGTCCACCGGATGCTGGTGCACCGGGATGATCCCGCCCCGCAGTTCGCGGATCCGCATCACGAACGGTTCGCCCGTCTTCTCGATGTCTCCGTGAATCACTTCGAAGTCCTGTTCGAGCGGCCGCAGGGGAATGATGCTCGTTTGCTCTCCGCCGCCCTGGGCTGTCGCCAGCGATAGCCCCAGCAGCGCTATTCCGAAGATAAGTCGTGGGTAGCGCATGCGCCTCCTCTACTTCGCTTACTTCGCTCCGGCCACGTCGGTCACCGCCGCGTACACGTACTGGATGAACTGCCCCAGCCCCTCGATGGACACTCGCTCGTCGTTGCCGTGGACACGCTTCACGTCCTCATCCGAGTGCGGGATGGAGAGGTCGTAGGCCTGCACGCCTTTGGCCCGCAGTTGCGCCGCATCCGTGGCCCCGGTCTGCATGACGGGCAGCGTTACCGCGCCTGGGAACACTTTCTGTGCCGCCCGCTCCAGCGCCAGGAACATCTCGGTGTCCAGGCGCGTGGGCGGCGACGAAGGGCGCCGCTGGCCCGCCGAGCGCAGCTCGACGGTCACCGCCGGGTCGTTCACCAGCTTGCGCAGTGTAGCCAGCAACTGCTCGATGTTCTCATCCGGCAGCGCCCGCACGTCCAGCGTGGCCGTGGCCACCGCCGGGATCACGTTCTCCCGGAAGCCGGCGTGGATGATGGTGGGGACGATGGAGGTCCGCAGCACCGAGTTGTAACGGATGTTGGTGGCGCGCAGCTTCCGCTGCACCGCCGGGTCCTCGATGTGGGCGTAGAGGTAGGCTTCTTTCGGCGGGCTGATCTTGGCCAACCGCGCGAAGAACGTCCGCGTGGTCTCGTTCAGCCGCATGGGCGGCTGCCAGGCGCCGATCTTGGCCACCGCCGCCGCCAGGTGCGTCACCGCGTTGTCCATGCGCGGCATGGAGCCGTGCCCGCTCGTCCCCCGCGCCGTGACTATCATCCCCCGCGGGACTTTCTGCGTGGTCGAGACTCCGACGAAGCGGATCTTCCCGTCCGGCCCCACCGAGATGTCGCCGCCCTCGTTCAGCGCGTACTCGCACGCGATCTTCGACCAGTGCTTCTCCACCAGGAAGTCGATGCCGAACTCTGTCGTGCCCTCCTCGCCCGCCGCGCCCAGGAAGATGACGTCGCGGTCGAGCGGCACCTTCAAGCGGTGCAGCAGCAGGAAGATCTCCAGGTTCGCCGCCACCATGCCCTTGTCGTCGGTGGCGCCGCGGCCGTACAGGTAGCCATCCTTGATCTCGGCGCCGAACGGGTCCACGGTCCAGTGCTCGCGCTCCACGCCCACCACGTCCAGGTGTCCCATCAAGAGCAGCGGCTTCTTCTTCCCGTTGCCGGCGAGGCGCGCCACGATGCTGCCGCGTCCCGGCGCCGACTCGATGATCTCCGAGCGGATGCCCTCGCGGTCGAGAACTTTCTTGATGTACTTGGCGGCGAGAATCTCGTTTCCCGGCGGATTGCTGGTGTCCAGCTTCACCAGTGCGGCCAGATGCTCCACCGCCTCGGCCCGCGCCTTGTCGAAGTCCGGCTGCTGAGCCGCGGCTAGCCCAGTCAGAATGAACAGGACTGCTACCAGTCGAATACGCATCTCCTTGTCGCCCCCTTAGCGGATATCGATTCTGCAATCTACAATCTGCAATCTTCAATCGAGTCAGTACGGCCCAATGATCCCTCCGGCCTGCCGCGCCGCCGGCGCCGCGGCGGGTTCCAGCGCCGCCGCGATCACGTCAATGTACTTCAGCCCGGAGCCGGTGTTGAACAGCACCGTCACCTCTCCCGGCTTCAGGAAACCGCTGGCCCGCAGCTTGCGATAGGCGGCCAGTGAAGCCGCTCCCTCGGGCGCGGCGAAGATGCCCTCCGTCTGGGCCCAGGAACGCAACGCGTCCATGATTTCCGCGTCGCTCACCGCGACCGCCGTCCCGCCGCTTTTGCGCAGAATGTCGAGGATGATGTAGTCGCCGTAGGCTTTGGGCACGCGTAACCCGGCCGCGAGCGTGGCCGCATTGGCCCAGGCTTCCGAGGCCGACTTGCCCTCGTCGAAGGCCTTAGGGATGGGCGCGCAACCTGTTGATTGCACGGCAATCATGCGTGGCCGCTTCGCCCCTACCCAGCCCAGCGCTTCCATCTCTTCGAAGGCCTTCCACATGCCGATCAGCCCCACGCCGCCGCCTGTGGGATAGATGATGGCCTCCGGCAGCGTGCCCAGTTGTTCGAACAGCTCGTACCCCAGGGTCTTCTTCCCTTCCACGCGGAAGGGTTCCTTGAGGGTGGAGATGTCGAACCAGCCCTCCGCCTGTTTGCGCTCGGCGATAAGGCGAGCGCAGTCGCCGATGAGCCCCTCCACCAGCGTGACCTGCGCTCCGTAGGCTTGGCACTCCACCAGGTTGGCCCGGGGAACGTCGCGCGGCATGAAAATGTGCGACTCGATGCCCGCCGCCGCGGCGTAGGCCGCGAGCGCGCTGGCCGCATTCCCCGCCGAAGGGATGGCCAGCTTCTTGAGCCCGTAGGCCCGCGCCATGGTGACCGCCGCCGAAAGCCCGCGCGCTTTGAACGAGCCGGTCGGGTTCAGCCCCTCTTCCTTTATGTAGACATTCTTCTCCTCGCGACTGGGAATCAGCGGGGTGAATCCCTCGCCTAAGGTCACCGGCGGCGCGTCGGGCAGGACTTCGGAGTATCTCCACATGCTGGCGGTACGTCCGGCAAGCGCGGCGAGCGTGAACTTTCCTTTCAGTGCCGCCAGGTCATAGCGGGCGTAGAGCGAGCCGCCGTCGCGCGGGCAAACCGTCTGCGGCTGCTCCGCGGAAAGCTTCTCGCCGCACTTGGTGCATTCGAGGAAGGTGATGTTCGACATCGGCAAGGAAAGACGCCCGGGCCAGGAAGTCTAACACTTCGCTTCCCTCACGCGGGGGGAGCGGACTTCGGCGGAAGCTGCTTCAGCAGCGCCGCCGCCGCGCGGAACCAGGGGCGCTCGCGCCGCTTGAGGTACCCGGGCATGGTGGGCTTTTTCGACAGGACGCGCTGCGCCCACTCGCGCGCTTCCTCCGTCCGTCCCTGCGAGGCCAGGAAGCAGGCGTAGTTGTACTGAGTCTCGGAGAGGGTGGAGGTGCGCGTCACATCTTGGAAGAGTTTGGCGGCGCGCTCCGTCTGGCCGCTGCGGCCGAGGGCGTGCGCCAGCAGGCCGGCGGCCCGCTGAAAGTCGTACTTGGGATCGAAGCGCACGGCGCGCTCCAGGTCGTCGGCCGCTGCCTGGTAGTCTCCCAGCTCCAGGGCGCAGACCGCGCGGCGATAGAACGGGTCCGGCGAATCCGTCCGCGTGGAGATGGCCCGGTCATAGCACTCGCGGGCGCGCGCGAACTTCCCGTCTTCGCGATACAGGTCGGCCAGCTCCTCGTAGTTGCCCGCCGCGGGATTGTCCACCACCATCGCCTCCAGTTCCCGGATACGCTTGTGCCGGGGGAAAGCCTGGAAGCTTCCGCGCAGCAGCCCCAGGTCGGGGACCACCTCCGCCACGATGTACACCAGCGCGCCCAGCCCGCCGCCCAGCAGGATGATCCACAGCCAGTAGTTCTCCGGCCGCCGCCGGACGAAGTGGACGATGGCGATCACCTGCAGGATGAAGCCGTAGGATAAGAGGTGGTAGATCGCGTCCTCCATGAGGGGAAGCGCAATATTACACGCCTTTCCGGGGCCGCGGCAGCGTCGCCGGCGATGCTAGAATCGAGTTGTGAAGCCTGCGATCCGCCTGCTCGCCGTGGATATTGACGGCACGCTGCTCGACCCCGGCTTCGAGATCCCGCCCGCCAATCTCCGGGCGCTCGGGCGCGCCCACGGGGCGGGGGTGGAAGTGGTGCTGGTGACCGGGCGCCGCCACGCCTTTGCCCTGCCCATCGCCCGGCAGTTGGGCTTCGACCTGTGGCTCATCAGCTCGAACGGCGCCATCACCCGGTCGCTGTCCGGCGAGCTCTTCCACCGCGACCTGCTGCCCGCCGCCACCGCCCGCAGGGTCTGCGGCCATATGCTGGGATTCCGCGGCAACACCGTCCTTACCTTCGACGTCGAGACCCGCGGCGCCTTGGTGCTTGAGCGGGACACGGAAGTGAGCCAGATCCTGGGCCGCTGGCTGGGCAAGAACGCCGAGTTCGTCCAGTTCGTGGTTCCCATCGAAGACTCGCTCTCCACTGACCCGGTGCAGCTCATGTTCTGCGGCCCCATGGCGCGCATGCAGCAGGCGCTCGGGGCGCTGGCCGCGGGCGGCTTCGACTCCCAGATCACCGTGCTGCGCACCGAGTACGCGCACCGCGACCTCTCCATCGTGGACGTGCTCAACCAGGGCTGCTCCAAGGGGCACGCGCTCGAGCGCTGGGCCCGCCACCGCGGGATCGAGCGCGCCCAGGTCATGGCCATCGGCGACAACTATAATGATGTGGAGATGCTGGAGTTCGCCGGCCGCCCCGTCCTCATGGGGAATGCGGCGGCGGAGCTGAAGCAGAACGGCTGGGCGGTGACGCTTTCGAACGCCGAGAGCGGCGTGGCCGCCGCCGTAGAAGAGGCTCTGGGACCCTGACCCATGTCGCTGCGCGAAAAACTCGTTGGCCTGGCCGCGCTGCTGGCGATCTTCGTTCCGGCTTCCGCCTTCGCCGCCGAGGTCGCCGTGCTGCGCAACGGCTTCCAGATCCGCCACCAGCGCCGCGAAGTGATGGGGGCGAACACTCGCCTCTACTTCGAGAGCGGCAGCCAGAGCGGCTGGATGGACGTCGCAACGGAAGAGATCGAGGCTTACCAGCGCGAGGAAGTGGAGGCGCCGGAAGATTCCCCGCCCTTGAAAGCCGACGGCATCTCCGGCCTGGTCGAGGCGGCCAGCGACCGCCACCAGGTGGACGCCGACTTCATCAACAGCGTCATCCAGGCGGAGAGCGGCTTCAACCCTCGCGCCCGCTCCCCCAAAGGGGCGCAAGGATTGATGCAGCTCATGCCGGGCACGGCCTCCAAGCTGGGAGTCACGGACGCCTACGAGCCGGGCGTCAACATCGAGGGCGGCACGCGCTACCTGCGGCAGCTCCTGGAGCAGTACCACGGCGACGCGGTCAAAGCCCTGGCCGCCTACAACGCCGGCCCCGGGCGGGTCGATCAGTACCAGGGCGTGCCTCCCTACCGCGAGACCCGCAACTACGTCCGGCGCATCATCACCGATTTCAACCGCAAGAAGGTGGAGCAGAAGAAGAAGGCAGCGGCCGCCCCGGCCAAGCGCAGCCGCAAGTCAGCCAAGAAGCCCGAGCCGGCGGTCGCCAAGAGCGCGCCGCCTCGCCAATAGCGCCGGCGTCTCGCTTAGTTCTGTAATTCCAGCCGGGCCACGAACTGCAGGGTGCGGCCGAACACCCAATCGGCCCACCAGGGATAGAGTCCCACCTTGGGCTGCCACACCGCGGCCTTCAGTCGCAGCTTCTCGCAGGCATCCATCCACTGCTTGTAGGTCCAGTAGTTGTAGGGCAGGGCCACGCCGTGGCGCGCGTTGCCTACGTCGTCCATGAAGCGCAGCGTCGCCTTGGCCAGCAAGCCGTCCATGGTGTGGTCCTTCAGCAGGATGCACTTGCGCGCCACCGTGGCGGCCTGCCGCAGCACATCCAGCGGGTCCTCCGTGTGGTGCAGCACGTTGATCATCATGACCGCATCGAAGCTTTTGGGCGCGAAGGGGATGCGCTTGCCGTCGTAGAGCTCGATGGGCCGGTAGGTCTGCTTGCGGATGAGCACTTCGATGCCGCGCACGCTCAGGTCCGGACGCTGCTCTTCCAGGAGCCGGTCGAGCAACCCGTCGCCGCATCCCACGTCCAGGATGCTGGCCCCTGGCGGCGCCAGCTCCGCCATGTGCCGGGTGAGGATGCGAACCCGCCGCGGAAAGACGTAACCCTGGTGGATCGCATCCACGACTTTCATGGCGGCCCTAGTGTATTCCACGGCGGCTGCGGAGCGCGCCATTGACCCGCGCCGCGCGCCCGTATAACGTGCAGCGCGGATGAATCGCACTCGCATCCTGTTGACGCTGGCGGTGGCGGCCGTGCTCGCCGTCCTGGTCTACCTCCAGTTCCGCGCCTGGAAGGATTTCGACTGGGCGCTGATGCTCGCTCAGTTGCGCCGCGCCGACCCGCTGCGCCTGCTGGCCGCCGTCGCCCTGGTTTATTCCGTCTACTTCCTGCGCGCGCTGCGCTGGATGATCCTGCTGCGCCCGGTGCGCGCCGTACCCGCCCGGCGCCTGGTGGCGCCCACCCTCATCGGCTTCACCGGCCTGGCCCTGCTGGGACGCCCCGGCGAGCTCATCCGCCCCTACCTCATCGCCCGCCGTGAGGGCTTGACGCTTTCCTCCCAGATCGCGGTGTGGACCGTGGAGCGCATCTTCGACGTGGGCGCCGTCGCCGCCTTCCTGGTGGCGGTGGTCTTTTCGGGAGCCTTGGCCACCATCCCCTTTTTCCAGCGCTCGCCCGCGGCCCTGGAACGCCTGAATCAGTTCGCCTATCTGCTGGTCGCCGGCGTGTTGGCGGGCGCCTGGATCGCCCTGGTGGCCCGGCGCCGCGGCGCCGCGCTGGCCGCAGCCCTGGAGAAACGCCTGACTCCGCTTTCGCCGCGCGTCGCTCACCACGTGGGCCACCGCGTCCAGGCCTTCGGCGAGGGACTCAACACCATCCACGACCTGACGTCGTTCCTCCAGATCACCGGGCTCTCGCTGCTCATCTGGGTGGCCATCGCGCTGGCCTACGTCCAGGTGACCCACGCCTACGCCGAGCTGGCGGATATCACCCTCGCCCACGTCATGTTGCTCGTGGTCTCCAGCATGACCGGATCGCTCCTCCAGCTCCCGGCGGTGGGCGGAGGCTCGCAGCTCGCCGTCATCAAGGTGCTGGAAGTGGTCTTCGCGGTGAAGCCGGAACTGGCCGTGGGCTGCGGCATCGTGCTGTGGCTGGTCGCCTTCATGGCGGTTTCGCCCGTCGGCCTGCTCCTGGCTCGCCGCGAGCACGTCTCCCTGCGCAAAGCTGAAGAGGAAGCCAACATCGAGGACTAAAGCTCCCGTCCCCTGCCCTCCTTCGTGTACCTTCGTGTCCTTCGTGGTTTGCTTTGAATCTCCCTGATAGAATGCCGCCTGGCGCAGCGGCACTCATCCCATGAAATGTCCCTTTTGCGGCTTCGTGAACGACAAGGTGGTGGACTCGCGCGAGTCCAAGGAGGGCGAATCCATCCGCCGCCGCCGCGAGTGCCTGAAGTGCGAGAAGCGCTTCACCACCTACGAGCGCATCGACGAGATCCCCTACATGGTGGTGAAGAAAGACGGGCGGCGCGAGAAGTTCGACCGCCAGAAGGTCCTGGCCGGCCTGCTGCGCGCCTGCGAGAAGCGCCCGGTCTCCATCGGCAAGCTGGAGCAGATCGTCAACGAGGCCGAGGGCTTCGTCATCGATTCCCCGGAGCGCGAACGCAAGACCAGCGAGGTGGGCGAGCTCATCATGAACCGCCTGAAGCGCCACGACAAGGTCGCCTACGTGCGCTTCGCCTCCGTCTACATGGACTTCAAGGACGTGAAGGAATTCATGTCCGAACTGAAAGACTTGCTCAAGACCAAGGAGGGGGCCGCGCCGACAGCGAAGATAAAGGCCCACTGATTGACTAAGGACTATTGACAATTTTCAATTGTCCTTTGTCGATTGTCCTTTCACCATGGCAACAAGCCACAAAGTGACGCTGATTCCCGGCGACGGCATCGGCCCCGAGGTCACGGGCGCCGCAGTGCGCATCCTCGAGGCCACGGGGGTGAAGTTCGAGTGGCAGAGCTTCCACGCCGGCGCCGAGGCCTTTGAGAAGTACCGCGAGTACATCCCCAAGGAGCTGACCGAATCCATCGAGGCGACGCGCGTCGGACTGAAGGGCCCGGTCACCACCCCCATCGGCGGCGGCTTTGCCAGCATCAACGTGGCGCTGCGCAAGAAGTTCGAGCTCTTCGCCAACTTCCGCCCCATCCAGAACCTGCCGGGCATTCCCACGCGCTACCCGGGAGTGGACCTGGTCATCGTGCGCGAGAACACCGAGAGCCTGTACGCGGGCATCGAGCACGAGGTGGTGCCGGGCGTGGTGGAGAGCCTGAAGATCATCACCGAGAAGGCGTCCACGCGCATCGCCAAGTGGGCCTTCGAGTACGCCCGCCGCGAGAAGCGCAAGAAGGTGCACGCCATCCACAAGGCCAA
>CBRAFF010000044.1:0-8895 GCA_967755155.1 uncultured bacterium | reverse complement strand
TCGACCTTGAGCTTGGAGTCGGCGGTGAGCGAGGGGATCTCCCTGCACTGGCCGCTGACGGGCTCGAAGCGCCAGCCGTGATAGCAGCACTCGAGCAGGCCGCCGGAGTCGAGGCGGCCGTAAGAGAGCGGGATGCCGCGGTGGGGGCAGCAATCGCGCAGGGCGAAGGGGCGGCCGGCGGAGTCGCGGCCCAGGACCAGGGGCACGCCCAGGAGCAGGGCCTGTTCGAGCTTCCGGCCGCGGACCTGGGCGCTGCGCAGCGCCGGATACCAGAAGCCGAGGAGCATCTCGGCGTCCGAGGGCTGCGCCAGGGGTGGGTTCGGGTCGTTCATACTGATGAAGAGGGGATAACTATAGCCTCTGTACCAACGTGCTGAAAGCGCAAGCTGTCTTCGGCCTATAATGGGTCTCACAGGAGTCCCCCAGGTTTCCATGCCGGTTTCACCCTGTTCACTCGGTAGATACCGCCGCAGCAGTCTGATTGCTGTCCAGGATGTGCGGGCATATAATCCAGCCACTCTGGAGGAGTTCTCCGTCCGGTTCGGGGGTAGGGTGTGGAGCGGACCACGGGGTCTGCACCTCGGAAACCCAAGCCTATGAGAAGAAACCTTCTTCTTGCCCCGATCGCGTTCGCCGCCTTGGCGACCATGGGGCCGCCGCCCAGCTATGCTGGCGGAGGCATCGTGGCCACCCAGGAGGGCGGGCGGACCATCTACGTGGACGGCTCCATCTCACCGAAAGCCACCACCCCAAAGAGCGCTGCGCGCGGTTCCGGCCCCCTGGTGTATTGGAGCCAGGCGGAGCGCCGCTGGAAGCCGGTGCCGGCGTACACGCCTTCGGCACGGCGCCAGGCGCGCTATGCCGCAGCGGACGTCCAGCGCTTCATCGCCAGCCTGCCGCACAGCAGCAAGACGCCGCCGGGGAACGATGCCGCGACCGCCAATCCCGGCTACCGCGGGATCGCGCGGGGCCGCTCCGTGACCTCGTCGGAAGTCGATGCTGCCATCGAACAGGCAGCCGCCCGCCACAACGTGGACCCCAACCTGGTGCGAGCCATCATCAAGGTGGAATCCAACTTCAATCCCCGGGCCGTCTCCCACAAGGGCGCCATGGGATTGATGCAACTGATGCCGGGAACAGCGGCGCAGTTGAGAGTGGAGAACCCCTTCGACCCGCAACAGAACGTGGAGGGAGGCGTGCGCCACCTGAAGCAGCTGTTGCAGAGCTTCGGCGGCGACGTCAGCCTGTCGCTGGCCGCCTACAACGCCGGGGCGGGCGCGGTCGTTCGCAACGGGGGCATCCCGCCCTACCGCGAGACCCGCAACTACGTGCGCCAGATCACCGGCCTGTACTGGAACGGGGACCCGCAGAAGCTGCGCTACGCGGGCATTTTCTATGCGGCGCCCATCCGGGTGACGCGAGACCGCTGGGGCACGCTGGTGTTCAGCAACACGGACTGAGGCGGGGGCGAGGCGGGCGGGCGAACGGTGGCTTTGAAAGCAGTCCATCCAATGCGATGGGGAGCGTGTCTGGCGGGGGTGCTGGCGCTGACCCTGGTGTGCGTGCCGGCGGAGGGCAAAAGCCCGGCCCGCGCCCGGCAGTTGGCCGCTTCCCAGTTCGAGACGGCGCAGAAGATGCGCGAGGCGCTGAACGGACGTCCCGCCAAACAGCGCAGCAAGCGCGAGTACAGCCGGGTAATCGACGCCTACTTCCGCGTCTATCGCTATTCTCCGGCCTCGCCCCGGGCCAACGAGGCCCTGGTGGCCATGGCGGAGCTGATGGCGGAGGAGGGGCGCGTCCTGGGCGATGACGCCTACTTCGAGAAGGCCATCGAACAGTACCGCTTTCTGCGGCGCGAGTACCCGGGCAGCCGCCACCGCTTCGACGCCCTGTTCACCATCGGGCAGATCTACTGGCAGGACCTGGAGCAACCGCAGCAGGCGACCGCCACCTTCCAGGAGTTCCTGAAGAGCTATCCCAACCACCGCCAGGCGGGACAGGCGAAGCAGGCCCTGGTGGAGATCCAGCAGCAGGCCAAGGCCGCCAAGGCGCCGAACGTCGCCCGGAACGAAAAGAAAGAGCCGAAAGCAGCCAAGGAGAGCGCCAGTTCCCTGCAACCGGAGCCGCGCGCTGGGATACCGCTGGTCACCAGCATCCGGCACTGGTCCACGCCCGATTACACCCGGGTGGCCATCGACCTGGAGAGCGAGGTGCAGTACGAGGCGGGACGAATCGCCGAGCCCGACCGCATCTTCTTCGACCTGCACAACACCAAGCTGGCGTCGGAGCTGGTAGGCAAGACCTTCGAGGTGGAGGACGGCTTCCTGCGCAAGATCCGCGTGGGCCAGTACCAGCGTGGGCTGACGCGTGTGGTACTGGAGGTGCACGACCTGGCCGAGTACTCGGCCTTCCTGCTGCCCAATCCCTACCGGCTGATCGTGGACATCCACGGCAAGGCGCCGGTGGCGGAAGTGGCGTCCAAGGAGAAGGCCGCGCCGGAGGTGGCCAAGCCGGGGGCGGCCGCTAAGCCGGAGCCCCCCAAGACGGCCAAGGTTCAGGCTCCGCCTCCCAAGGTCGAGGTGGCGAAGAAGACCGAGCCGGAGAAGCCGGAGCCGCCGCCGGGCACGGAGAAGGAAGTGAAAGCGACCTCGAAGCCCACCAGCGGCCCCACGTTCGAGGCGGTGGCGCCGCGCGGGGAGAGCCCGCGCAAGACGAAGCCGCCGCCGGTAGGCCGCGAGGCGCGGCCGACGGCCTCGGGCGAGCACTCGCTGGTGCGGGCCCTGGGACTGAAGATCGGGCGCATCGTCATCGATCCCGGCCACGGCGGGCACGACACGGGCACCATCGGCCCCAACGGCTTCACGGAGAAGGACCTGGTGCTGGACGTCTCGCAGCGCCTGGGCAAGCTGCTGGAGAGCAAGATGGGCGCGGAAGTGGTGTACACGCGCCAGGACGACACCTTCATCCCGCTGGAGAGCCGGACGGCGGTGGCCAACCAGAACCAGGCGGACCTGTTCCTCTCCATCCACGCCAATTCCAGCCGCGACAGCGGGGCGCGCGGGATCGAGACCTACTACCTGAACTTCACCTCCTCGGAGGACGCGCTGGAGGTGGCGGCGCGGGAGAACGCGGTGTCGGAGAAGTCCATCCACGAGCTGCAGGACCTGGTGAAGCAGATCGCGCTCAAGGACAAGATCGAGGAATCGCGGGAGTTTGCCTCCGAGGTGCAGAGCGCGCTGCACACCGGCCTCTCCAAGAAGAACAAGGGCCTGCGCAACCGGGGAGTGAAAAAGGCGCCGTTCGTGGTGCTGATCGGGGCCAACATGCCCTCCATCCTGGCCGAGATCTCCTTCCTTTCGAACGCCACCGACGCCCGCCAGATGAAGACGCCGCAGTACCGCCAGCGGATCGCCGAGGCCCTGTACAAGGGCGTGGCCAAGTACGTGGACGGCCTGAGCGGCCTGAGCCTGGCTTCCAAATCACCCAAGTCCGAGAAGGGCTCCGGGCAGTAGCCCGCCGCTTCCCTGCCCCAGCGTAGAATCTTTCCGGAGGGAATCCCGGTCTAATAGGGAGAAGGGCCTCCATCCCAGGATGAAGCGCATCCGAAATCTCGTTCTGCTGCTGGTGGCCGTGGCCGGCGTGGCCGCAGCCCAGGAGCGCCCCGGGCTGCTGCCGGGGGAGTTCGCGGGCTGGCGCAAAGCGCGGCCCAGCCAGGTGAGCCGCGAGGCCGCCGCGGCTGAGCCGGCGCACGCTGCCCTGTTCCGCGAGTTCGGCTTCACCGACTTTGAGAGCGCCACCTACGCCCGCGGGGAGCGGCGCATCGAGGTGCGGGCGGCGCGCTTTGCCGACGCCAGCGGCGCCTTCGGCGCCTTCAGCTACTACAAGCAACCCCAGATGCAGAGCGAGTCTATCGGCGACGAGGGGCTCTCCAACGGCCTCCGGGTGCTGTTCTACCGGGGGCAGGTGCTGGCCGACGTGAAGCTCGACCGGGTGACCGCCATGTCGGCGGCGGAGCTGCGGGAGTTGGCCGGGGCGCTGCCCCAGCCGCCGCCCAATGCCGCTCAGGCTCCCACCCTGTTCTATTACCTCCCCAGCGAAGCCCTGGAGCCGAACTCCAGCCGCTACGTGGTGGGGCCGGCCGGGCTGGCGGCGATGGATGCGCCCCTGCCCGCCGAGGTGGTGGACTTCAGCCGCAGCCCGGAGATCGCGCTGGGCGTCTACCGGACGCGGGCGGGAAGCGCCCGGTTGATGGTGATCGCCTATCCCACGCCGCAGATCGCGGCGGAGCGGCTGCGGGCGGTTGCGGCCTATCGCCCGCCTCCGGTCGAGGGCGCTCCAGCGACCGGACTCGCCTTCCTGGCCAAGCGCAGCGGGCCGCTGCTGGCGGTGGTGGCGGGCGAAGTGTCCACCGCGGAGGCCCAGTCCCTGCTCGGGCAGGTGAACTACGACGCCGAGGTCACCTGGAACGAGCGGACCCCTACGCAGCGGGACAACATTGGCAGCCTGGTCATCGCCGCCTTCACGCTCATCGGCGTCCTGCTGCTGTTCACCCTGGTCATCGGCATCTCCTTTGGCGGGGTGCGCATCCTGGCCAAACGGTTCTTCCCGGACCGGGTCTTCGACCGCGCCCAGGATGTGGAAATCATCCAGCTTCATCTGCTCGACTGAGCCCGGCTGCCGGCTTCTAAGCCTTTCCGCTGCATGGGCTTGCACTGGTCTCAGGGCGGAGAATGACACTTTTTGTCAGTGGGTTAACTGGTTGGATTAATTTGTTAAGTCATTGAAAACACAGACATTTATTATAGAAAAACTTCTTGACACCCCGCGAGCCGCCCTCATAAGATTTCCCCAGAAAGTTTTGACGGATACTTTTCCGTTGGAACTATTCTCCCTAGAAAAAAGGCTGCCCGGTTTCCGGGTGGCCTTTTTCATTTTCTGCAAAGGGCGGGGAAAGCCAAGTCCGACGCAGGATCCTACTCGTAGCGCAGGGCGTCGACGGGATCGAGCTTGGAGGCCTGCACCGCGGGATAGATGCCGAAGAACAATCCAACGCTCATGGCTACCAGCACGCCGGCGGCGACCGCCCAGAGAGGCACGGCGGAAGGCAGGTTGGGCAGCAGGCGGTTGATGAGCAGGCTGATAGCCATGCCGGCGAGCACGCCCAGGATGCCGCCGGAGCCGGTGAGGGTCATGGCCTCGGTGAGGAACTGGAGGATGATGTCGCGGCGGCGAGCGCCCAGGGCCTTGCGCACGCCAATCTCGCGGGTGCGCTCGGTGACCGACATGAGCATGATGTTCATGACGCCGACACCGCCCACCAGCAGGCCGATGGAGCTGATGGCGATGGTGAGCAGGGCGACGTTGGCGGTGATTTCCCGGAACTGGTTGGCGATGCGCTCGGCGCTGGAGATGCCGAAGTTGTCGGGCTGGTCCATGGGGACGCGGCGGCGCTGGCGCAGCAGGCCGCGGATCTCGTCCTCGGCCACGTCCTTGCGGCCGGGGTAGGCCAGGGCAGCGATGAAGTGCTCGTCGTCGCCGGGGTTGTGCTTGCGGTAGGTGCGGTAGGGGACCAGGGCCTGGACGTCCGAGCCCTCGCCGCGCAGCACGTTGCCCTTGCGCTTCTCCAGCACCCCCACTACCTGGTAGGAGTGGCCGGAGATGAGGAGGGTTTTGCCCAGGCCGTCCTCGCCGGGAAAGAGGTTGCGGTCGAGGTCATAGCCGATCACCACCGCCTCGGCGCGGTGCAGGTCCTCGGCGTCGGAGAAGAAGCGGCCCTTGGCGATGCGCGCCTCCTCCACCTGCTCGAAGGAAGGGGTGGCGCCGTTGTAGTTGACGTCGCTCTCGCGGCCCTGATAGCGGGCCTCGGGGATGGACCGCCTCCCCTGGCCGACCCGGGGGAAGACCTGCACCGCGACGTTCTTCACCGATGGGCAAAACTCCTTGATGGCCAGGCCGTCTTCCAGGGTAAGAGGCTTGCGGCGGCGCTCCTCCGCGCTGCGGCGGCCGAAGTGGACGCCGGGCTCGAACTTGAAGATGAACAGGGTGTTGGAGCCGAACTGCTCGAGCGATGCCTGGACGTCGCGGTCCAGGCCCACCAGGATGGAGCCGACGGCGATGACCGCGGTCACACCGATGACCACGCCCAGCACGGTGAGGAAGGAGCGCACCTTGTGGTTGCGCAGGGTGTCGAGGGCCATCAGCGAGTTCTCGCCCAGGTGGAGGCGGATCATGGCTGGGAGCTCCGGTCAGGTCTCATAGCGCAGGGCCTCGATGGGGTCCAGGTCGGCCGCCCGCCGCGCCGGGTAGATGCCGAAAAACAGGCCGACGGCGGTGGAAACCCCCAGGGCGGCCAGCACGGCGGAGAGCGGGATGGCCATGGGGACGGAGGTGGTGGCGCCGACCAGGAGGGAGAGGCCGGCCGCCAGCAGCACTCCGATGGCTCCGCCGATGCCGGCCAGCACCGAGGACTCGACCAGGAATTGCAGCAGGATGTCGCGCTTGCGGGCGCCCAGCGACTTGCGGATGCCGATCTCGCGGGTGCGCTCGGTGACGCTGGTGAGCATGACGTTCATGATGACCACCCCGCCGATGACCAGGAAGACCGAAACCACGCCCACCATGGTGGAGGCGATGGCGGCGGTCAGATTCTTCCACAGGTCCATGACCGTGGAGGCGGAGAAGATGCCGAAGCTGTCTTCCTGGCCAGTCTGCAGGTGGCGGCGGGCGCGCATCCGGGTACGGGCCTCCTCCTGGGTGCGCACGCTCCACTCCGGCCCGCGCGACTGGACGTTGATGGACATGCCGCGCTGGTTCGAGCCGTAGATCTTGAGGAAGGTCTGGATAGGCATGTAAGCGAAGTTGTCCTGGGCCTGGCCGAGGACGGTGCCCATGGGCTTGGCGATGCCCACGATCTCGAAGGGGCGGCCGTCGATGAACAGGGTCTGGCCCATGGGGTCCACGCCGGGAAAGAGCTTGGTGGCGACGTCGGCGCCGATGAGCGTGACCTGGGAGCGGTGGCTGTCGTCGGAATCGGTGACGTAGCGGCCGGTGGCGGGCTCCTCCACGTCCATCTCGCCGATGTTGGCGGTGACGCCGCGGACGTCGATATCCTCCAGGGTCTGGTTGCCGAAGCGCAGGATGCCGGTGCGGCGGCCCTCCAGGCCGACGCGCAGGGGCAGCTCCATGTTGTCGCGCAGGTCTTCGTAGTCCTCCCAGGTGATGGGGCGGTTGCGGCGCAGCGCCTTCACGAACTCCTTGCGGTCGGTGATGATGCCGAACTGGCTCACCAGGAAGACGTTGGCGCCCATGTTGGCCACCCGGTCGGCGATGTAGCGGTTGGTGCCCTCGATGAGCGCCACCACGATGATGAGGGTGGAGACGGAAAGGATGATGCCCAGCAGGGTGAGGAAGGTGCGCAGCTTGTGGGCGCGGATGGTATCCAGCGCGATGCGCGTAGGCTCGCGCAAAGGAAAGCTCTTGGGCAATCCGGGAAGCATCTTCCCTCTCATACGAACCGCGGCCGGAAACGGTTCGCGGGAAACAGCTTATCAGGAAGAAGGCGGCCGCGGCTGGCCCGGGGCGGCGGGGCGCCTCCCGGGAGCCATTCCCCGTTGACCTGGCCCGTCCCCCGGCGCTAGGATGGCCCCCTCAAACCGGCCCCTGGGGGCCCGAAGCCGAGCCAGCATGAAGCTGCACGACACAATCAGACTGGTCCTGAAGTCGAAGGGCGGGCAGGTGTACTCCATCGAGCCGGAGGCCAGCGTGTATCAGGCCATCGAGCGCATGGCGGAGAAGCAGGTAGGGGCGCTGCTGGTGATCTCCGGCGGCAAGCTGGTGGGCGTGCTCTCGGAGCGCGACTACGCCCGCAAGGTCATCCTGAAGGGCAAGATGTCCAAGGAGACCCAGGTGAGCGAGATCATGACCGGCAAGGTCATCGCCGGCTCTCCCAGCGACACGGTGGACGAGTGCATGCACATCATGACCGACCATCGCATCCGGCATCTGCCGGTGGTGGAGGGCGACCAGGTGGTGGGGATGCTCTCCATCGGCGACCTGGTGAAGTGGATCATCTCGGCACAGGAAGCCACCATCGACAGCCTGCACAACTACATCGCGGGCAAGTATCCGGCGTAGCCCCCTTCGTCCAGAACCTAGATCCTTCGACTCGGGTTTCCCGCGCTGGAGAAAGCGCGCGGGAGCCCTCCCTCGCTCAGGATGACAGCTTCCTGGCTACTACTTCATGGCGGCGAAGAGTTTGTTGAGGCTGTCGCGGGCGTCGCCGAACAGCATCATGCACTTCTGGTTGTAGTAGAGCTCGTTATCCACGCCGGCAAAGCCGGGACGCATGCTGCGCTTGAGCACGATGATGGACTGAGCACGCTCCACCTCCAGGATGGGCATGCCGTAGAGCGGGCTGCTCTTGTTGTTGTTGGCGGCGGGGTTGGTGACGTCATTGGCGCCCACCACCAGGGCCACGTCCGCCCCGGCGAAGTAAGGATTGATCTGTTCCATCTCGTAGAGCTGGTCGTAGGGGACGTTGGCCTCGGCCAGCAGGACGTTCATGTGCCCGGGCATGCGGCCGGCCACGGGATGGATGGCATACTTCACGTCCACGCCGCGCTTGATCAGCAGCTTGGCCAGCTCGCTCACCCCGTGCTGCGCCTGCGCCACGGCCATGCCGTAGCCGGGGACGATGATCACCGAGCGCGCGGTCTCGAACAGCACCGCGGTCTCCTCCGGGGTGATGCTGCGCACGCTGCCCTTGGCTTCGTCGGCGGGGCCCGCGCCCTCCTCCGGCAGCTTGCCGAAGGCGCCGAACAGGACGTTCATGGCGGAGCGGTTCATGGCCCGGCACATGAGGATGGAAAGCAGGAAGCCGGAGGTGCCGTCGAGCGA
>CBRAFF010000043.1:0-8927 GCA_967755155.1 uncultured bacterium | reverse complement strand
GCTTCGGCGCGACGGAAAACCGTCATCGCCTCTTCCAGCTCCGGCGTGCCGCCGGCCGAGGCGTGCTTGCGTGCCGCTCCCAGCAGCGTGCCGTAGGCATCGCCAATCCCGCCCATGGCGTGCTCATAGGCGGGCGCCAGCGCCGCCATCTCCGCCGCCAGGTCGTTGAGCGTGAACTTCCCTTCCTCGTACATGCGCAGGTACATCAACACGCTGGCGCGCACCTCCTCGAGGGTGCTGTCCGGCGCCGGCATCAGGCCTGCCTCACGGTGCGCTTCTCGATGCGCTTCTCATAATTGGTCCCCTGGAAGATGCGCTTCACGTACACGCTGGGGGTATGGATCAGGTCCGGCGGCAACTGGCCGACCTCGACCAGCTCTTCGACCTCGGCGATGGTGACGCGCGCCGCCGTAGCCATCATGGGATTGAAGTTGCGCGCGGTCTTGCGATAGACCAGGTTCCCCCACTTGTCGCCCTTCCAGGCCTTGATGAAGGCAAAGTCGGCCTTCAGGGCGCGTTCCACGATGCAGGGCCGGCCGTCGAACTCGCGCACCTCCTTGCCCTCGGCGATCACGGTGCCGTAGCCGGTGGGGGTGAAGAACGCGGGGACGCCCGCGCCGCCCGCGCGGATGCGCTCGGTGAACGTCCCTTGCGGGCTCAACTCCAGCTCCAGTTCGCCCTTGAGCACCATTTCTTCGAGCAGCTTGTTCTCGCCCACGTAGGTGCCGATGTGTTTCTTGATCTGCCGGTTGGCTAGCAGGTAACCCAGCCCGAAGCCGTCCACGCCCGCGTTGTTCGACATGGTGGTGAGGTGCTTGACGTTCTTGCGCACCAGCGCCTGGATGAGGTTTTCCGGGATGCCGCACAACCCGAAGCCGCCCACCATGATGCTTGCGCCATCTTCCACGTCGAAGATGGCGGCGTCCGCGTTGGCCACGACCTTGTTCATGGGCTCCCGATTCTACTTTAGTTTTGCTCTTCTCTGTGTCCCTGTGTCTCCGTGGCGGGATTTCATTGCCCTTTCGAATTCCTCCCGCAGCTCCACCGTCCTCAGGTTCTCCCGGACATGCGCAAGCTTCTGCTCCAGCTTCAGGAGTGCGGCTTCGATGTTTGTGGTGTTGGTGAGCGCGATGTCGCGCCACATGGCATAGGGACTCGCCGCCAGGCGCGTCATATCGCTGAGCGCCCGCCCGCGGACCTCCCTGAGCTGGGCGTCGCCGCCGAATTCTTCCTCGATGGCTGCCGCCAGCGCGGTCGAGAGCATCTGCGGCAGGTGGCTCACCCAGGCGCACAGCCGGTCGTGTCGCTCGGCGCCGAGCAGGACGGGCTTCGCGCCCAACCGCTGCACCAGCTTTAGAAACTCTCCGCTCAGCCCGTTTTCCGTTTTCTGCCCGGGCTGCGGCGTGAACAGCCACGGCGCGCCCTGGAAAAGATCAGCGTCGGCGTGCTCGATCCCCGCGTCCTCCCGGCCTGCCATGGGATGCCCGCCCAGAAAGCGCTGCGGCGCCTCCGCGCCGAAGACGGCCCGGGCGCGGGCAACGATCTCCACCTTGGTGCTGCCGGTGTCGGTGAGCAATGCCTTCGACTCCGCACGCGGGCCGACGCGCTCGATGAGGTCGAGGATCTGCCCCACGGGCGCAGCCAGCACCACCACATCGCTTCCCGCGATGGCTCGCGCCGGATCGGGGACCCCGGCGTCGAGCGCCTCCCTCTTCTTCGCCCGCGCCAGCACCTCTGCTTTGTCGCAGCCCACGATGCGTCCCGCGAAGCCGTGCTTCTTGAGAGCGAGCCCGAGTGAGCCACCGATGAGCCCCGTACCGATGACGGTGATCTGCCGGAGCTTCATTTGCGCCGCCGCTTCGCTTTGCGCCGGACCAGGATCTCCCGCCGCTGCAGCCGGCGCATCACTCCGATGATCTCCTGGAAAACGCGCTTCAGCTCGTGGTCGGGAAACGGTCCTCGGTTGGCGCGGCGGACATTCTCGAAGACGGCCTGCTCGCGCTTGGGCTCGTAGATGGGCAGGGCGGTGCGGGCCTTCTGGCGGCCGATCTCCTGCGCCGCCCGCGCCCGCTGGTTCAGCATCCGCACCAGCTTCCGGTCCAAGCTGTCGAGCTTCCGGCGCCAGCCTGCGATGTCCATGTGGTCCGTTCGCTCTTGCTTTTTCGGTCTACCTTTTCCCTTTGCCCTTTTCCCTTTGCCCTCTTAGCTGTCGTAGGAACTGTCCCACGGCTTCTGCCCTGCCGCCGCGCTCCACCATCTCAACCAGCGCGCTGCCCACAACCACGCCGTCGGCGAAGGCGCCGGCCTCCGCGAACTGCTCCGGGGTGGAGATGCCGAAGCCTACTGCGATGGGCAGCGGGGTGAACTTGCGCAGGCGCCGCACCAGGTCGCGGGCATCGCCGGAGAGCTCCCGGCGCGCGCCCGTGACGCCGGTGCGCGACACCGCGTAAACGAATCCGGTGGAGGCCGCGGCGATGCGCTTCAGGCGTGCGTCGGTCGAGGTGGGCGCGGCTAGAAAGACGGTGGCCAGCTTCCGCTTCCGCATGACGTCGAGATAACCGCCGGCTTCTTCCACGGTCAGGTCGGTGAGGAGCGCGCCGTCCACGCCCGCCTCCGCCGCAACCTCCACGAAGCGCTCCAGCCCCATGCGCAACACCGGGTTGAAGTAGGAAAAGACGATTAGCCCCGCGTGCGGCTTGGCGCGCCGCAACTCCCGTGCCAGCCCCAGCACGTTGGCCAGGGTAGTTCCTTGCTGGAGGGCGCGCTCGCTGGCCCGCTGGATGACCGGCCCATCGGCTACCGGGTCGCTGAAGGGCACGCCCAGCTCGATGACTTCCGCGCCGGCGTCGATGGCTGCCAGCGCGATGTCGCGCGTGGCTCCGAGGTCCGGGTCGCCGCAGGTTAGATACGCAATCAGCGACGGCTTGCCTGAAAAATGAAGTGCCATAGATTTCCCAGTGACTCAGTGACCCGATGACTCAATGATTCAATCCCGGCAGGTTCTCCCGCAGGATGCCGACGTCCTTGTCTCCCCGCCCCGAGATGTTGACCACGATGACATCGGACTTCTTCATCTTCGGCGCTCGTTTCAGGCACTCCGCCACCGCGTGCGCCGACTCCAGCGCGGGGATGACGCCCTCGGTCTCGGACAGCAGCCGGCACGCCGCCAGCGCCTCCGCATCCGAGGCCGAGACGTACTCCACCCGGCCCGAATCCTTCAGCGCCGCGAGCTCCGGGCCGATGGCCGGGTAGTCGAGGCCGGCAGAGACCGAGTGCGTGGGCGCGATCTGGCCGGCTGCGTCCTGCAGCAGGTAGGTGAACGTTCCTTGCAGGACGCCGGGGGGGGCAACGCCCGGAATGGCAACGCGCACGGAGTGCTGGCCCAGCTCCGAGCCGCGCCCTCCGGCCTCCACTCCCACCAGGCGGACTTTCTTGTCCGCGAGGAACGCATGGAAGATGCCGATGGCGTTCGAGCCGCCGCCCACGCAGGCCATCACCATGCTGGGCAGCCCTCCGGTCGCCTTGCGGGCCTGCGCGCGCGCCTCCCTGCCGATCACGGACTGGAAGTCGCGCACCATGGTGGGATAGGGATGCGCCCCCAGCACGCTCCCCAGCAGGTAATGCGTGGTGCGGACGTTGGTGACCCAGTCGCGCATGGCCTCGTTGATGGCGTCCTTGAGGGTGCGCGCGCCGGATTCCACCGCCCGCACCTCGGAGCCCAGCAGGCGCATGCGGAAGACGTTCAGCTCCTGCCGCCGTATGTCCTCCGTGCCCATGTAGACGACGCACTCCAGGCCCAGCAGCGCGCAGACGGTGGCGGTGGCCACGCCGTGCTGGCCGGCGCCAGTCTCGGCGATGATGCGGTGCTTGCCCATGCGCACCGCCAGCAGCGCCTGTCCCAGGCAGTTGTTGATCTTGTGCGCGCCGGTGTGCAGCAGGTCTTCGCGCTTCAGGTAGACGCGCGCCCCGCCCAGCTTCTCCGTCAGCCGCTGGGCGAAGGAGAGCGGCGTGGGACGCCCGGCGTAGTCGCGCAACAGCCGGTCGAGCTCTTTTTGGAAGCGGCGGTCGCGGCGCGCCCGGGCGTACTCGCGCTCCAGTTCTTCCAGCGCCGCCACCAGCGTCTCCGGGACGTAGCGGCCGCCGTAAGCGCCGAAGCGGCCTGGACTGTGTGGCACAGCCGCCCTCGGCTGTGCGCCCTTCGCTCTTGATTTTCTTGGGCTCATCCGCGAAGTGTCTCCGCTTCCCTCACCGCCTGAACGAACGCCTTTACCCTCTCGTGATCTTTCTTCCCCGGCTCTCGCTCCACGCCCGAGACCACGTCCACTCCCCAGGGATGCAGCACGCGGATGGCCTCCTGGACGTTCTCCGGCTTGAGCCCGCCGGCCACGATCACGTCTACAGACTCGCGCACTGCATCCACGAAGGGCGCGAACTGCTTCCAATCCCAGGTGACGCCGCTGCCGCCGCGCAAGGACGGGCTCATCGAGTCCAGCAACATGGCCGTGCGATGGGGCGCACCCGACTTGGGCCGCTCGACTCCGATTCTGGCGTTCTCCAGCATGGAGACGGCGACGATGATGCGCATCCCGCGCTCTTCGGCCCACGGGAGGATCTCCGCCACCCGGGTCAGGTCTTCGTCACCTCCGTGGAGTTGCAGAGCTGTCAGTCCAGCCTGCTCGACGATCTCGCGGATGCGTTCGGCGGGATGGTCGACGAACACCCCTACCTTCTCCACCCGGGGCGGCAGCTCGCTCGCGATCTTTGCCGCCGCCTCCGGCGTGATCTGTCGCGGGCTCTCGGCGAAGACGAAGCCCAGGGCATCGGCGCCGGCGGCGGCCGCCGCGCGCGCGTCTTCCAGGTTGGTGGTGCCGCAAATCTTGACCCAGGTCATACGGCCAGCATCTCTTTCAGCGCGTCGCCCGGCGACTCGGCCGTCATCAGTGCCTCGCCGACGAGGAAGGCGTGATAGCCGGCGTCGCGCAGCTTCTGGATGTCGGCGGCCGAGCGGATGCCGCTCTCCGCCACCCGCATCGCGGGACTGGGGATGCGCGATCCCAGACGCAGCGCGGTCTCCTGGTTCACCTGGAAGGTGTGCAAGTCGCGGCTGTTGACTCCGATCAGGTCGCAGCCGGCGGCCTGGGCGATCTGCAGCTCCCGGTGGTCATGGATTTCGCAGAGCGCGTCCAGCCCCAGCTCCCGGCTTTTGGCCAACAGCAAAGCCAGTTGCCCCGGAGCCAGGACCCCAACGATGAGCAGCACGGCGTCGGCGGCGTGGGCCCGGGCCTCCAGGATCTGGAACTCATCCACGATGAAGTCCTTGCACAGGCAGGGCAGTTGGCTGGCCGCCGACGCCTCGCACAGGTTGCCCAGCGAGCCCTCGAAATACTTCTCTTCAGTCACCACGGAGAGCGCCGCGGCGCCCGCCTGTTCCAGGTCCATCGCCAGGCGGGCCACGGGAAAGTTGCCGCGCAGCACGCCCTTGGAGGGTGACGCCTTCTTCAGCTCGGCGATCACCGCCACTCCGCGCGCCGCGGCCCGCTCCAGCGCCCGCCGGAACCCCCGCGGGACGTGCTTCTCCGCCCGGAACTCGAGCTCGCCCGAATCGCGCCCCTCGCGCCGGGCCGCCACCGCTTTCTGCGTGGCAAACAGGATTTCTTTCAATGTGGCTGGCATGGTTGCAGCCCGGTCAGTATAATCCCGGCAAAGGCCGCCTTTCTCCCGCACTTGCTACCGGGGAATCCGGGTTGACAGGGAGCAAGGGTTGGCCTAGTTTCGCTGACGCGCAGTTGGGGTTGGACCACTGGGCCAGCGGACCGCGGGACCCCCTTGCGCGGGAGCGCTTTCCAGGAATGATCGGAACCGTATTCGGTAACTACCGCATCGACGACAAACTGGGCGAAGGCGGGATGGGCGTGGTCTACCGCGCCACGGACACCGAACTGGGCCGCTCCGTCGCCATCAAGACCCTGCTCACCGATCCCCACCTGGACCAGGAGGGCCTGTCGGCGCGCTTCCTGCGCGAGGCCAAGGCGGCCAGCCGCCTGCAGCATCCCTGCATCGTCACCATCCATCACTTCGGGGTCGAGGGCAACACCCGCTACATCGTGATGGAGTACGTGGAGGGCAAGACCCTCAAGAAGATCATCGGCAACGAACCCATGCCCATCATGAGCCTGCTGGAGATCGCCATCCAGGTGGCGGACGGGCTGGCCATGGCGCATGAGAAGGGCGTCATCCATCGCGACATGAAGGCGGAGAACGTGATGGTGACCACGCGCGGGCAGGTGAAGATCCTGGACTTCGGCCTGGCCAAGCTCAATGAGCCGGAATCGCACGTGGCCTCGGACGACGCCGAGACCGTGTACAAGACCCAGGAGGGCCTGGCCATCGGGACGGTCAGCCACATGTCGCCGGAACAGGCGCTGGGCCGCGACGTGAGCGACCGCTCCGACATCTTCTCCTTCGGCGTGGTGCTCTACGAGATGGCCACGGGCAAGATGCCGTTCAGCGGCTCCTCCGCCCAGGTGACGCTGGCGCGCATCCTGGACGCCGAGCCCCAGCCGGTCAGCCGGCTGAACCCTGATCTGCCGCCCGAACTGGACGTTCTGGTCCGCCACTGCCTGAGCAAGAACAAGAACTACCGCCCCAGCGCGGATGAAGTGGTGGCGCGGCTGAAGAACATCCAGGCCTCGCTCAGCTCCAACCAGTTGACCAGCGCGGAACTGCGCGCCGCCAACGCGGGGAAGACGCCGGCCAGCGGGACCCGGGTCAGCAGCGGCTCGCGCGCCGCCATGATGGCGATGGACTCGCGGCAGCATCCCGCGTTCGCCGAGCTCGCCGCCACCGCCGCCCCCGACCAGGAGGCGCCGGCTCCTCCGCCGCCCGACGCCCAGCGCGTCTACAACATGCTCAAGACGGCGCGCATCGTCATGGCCATCGCCACCCTGAGCCTGCCCCTCGCCTACTTCGCCTACTTCTTCATCAAGGCCGGCGTCATCCGGGCCACCGCCGTGGACGGCACCGCGCTCATGTCCTTCATCAACGTGGTAGTGGTGCCGGTGCACGAGTTCGTCACCAAACTTGTGACCGTCAACTTCATGGTCAACCAGTGGGACCTCTCGCTGGTCGGCCTCGGCATCCTGATGTTCCTGGTGCGCTACTTCATCCTCATGCCCCTCGAGTCCGCCGAACACTGGGCCAAGAAGCGCGCCGGACTCATGAAGAAGGGCAAGTACTGAAAAGCAGCAATTGGCAGTTAGCAATTGGCAATTAGTGATTCACGGCGCATGGGGAACCCGCGTCGGCCGGACGTACCGAATCCGGGCTAATTGCAAAAGGCCAACTACAAATTGCTGGTTTTATGGTGCCGAAGAAGGGACTCGAACCCCCACACCCTTGCGGGTACATGGACCTGAACCATGCGCGTCTGCCAATTCCGCCACTTCGGCTTTAGGTGACCCAGGCAGGGACTGCGCTTCCATTCTCACAAACCGTCTGCGGACTGTCAACGCGCCGGCGGAATCAGTAGAAATCCGAGCAACTCAGGTAGAAGCCGCAGGCGGGACAAACCAGCTTGCAATGGGACTCTTGCAGGCGCTCCGAGCAGCGGGGACACACCTGCATGGCCTGGACCGCCGGGGTCGCCGCCGGGCGGGAGGGCGTTTCCTTACTCTGCTTCGGTTCCCTTTGCACTATGCCATCTTGGCGGTCATGGTGATTTTGGCGTTGAGCGTGCGCGAGACCGGGCATCCCGCCTTGGCGTTGTTGGCGGCCTCTTCGAACTTGGCGGCGTCGCCGCCGGGGACCTTGGCCACCACGTCCAGATGGACGGCGGTAATGGTGAAACCGGCCTCCCGCTTCTCCAAGGTGAGGGTGGCGGAGGTCTCGATGCTCTCCGCGGTCATGCCGGCGTTGCCCAGTTGCCCCGAGAGCGCCATGGAGAAGCATCCCGCATGCGCCGCGGCGATCAGCTCCTCGGGATTCGTCCCTGGCGTCCCCTCGAAGCGGGTGCTGAAGGAATAGGGAGTGTTGTTGAGCACGCCGCTCTCGCTCGATACTGTTCCCTTCCCGTCTTTCAGCCCGCCCTTCCACACCGCGCTTGCTTTGCGTTGCATCGCTGTTCTCCTGGCTCTGGATTACCCCGGATCCGTCTGGACCGGAGCCCCATACCATACCATCCGCGGGGCTATGGCCGTCCCCCCGGCGCGGCCGCTGCTCGGGTGTGCGGACCCAAGGCGGAGGTGAAAAGGAAAATGGCGGGCAACGTGAGCGGCCTGACATCGTTGTGCTTCAGCCGCGTCCAAGCGAGGGAAACGATAAAAACCTCGCGCCGCTGCCCGCCAAACCAGAAGCTTCCCCGAGTCTAGGACGAATCCCGGGGCGCTGGCAACCGCGAATCTCTCATCCTCCGCTTCTCCGTTGCTCCAGAGGGCGGCAACGGGTAGGCTAGGCACCGCGGCCCCCCTGTCCGGGCCGCCGATTCCTGGGGGAGGCACTCATGACCGCGAACGAGATCCGGCAGTTGCGCGACAAGCAGGGCGTGATCCGCGACCAGCAGATCTACTACTACCAGATGTGGGCGCTGATGGAAATCGCCGCTTTGCTCACCGACATCCGCGACCATATGGTCGGAGGCGCGGCCAAGGCTTCCAACTCCGGCAAGAAGGGCAAGTAGCGGGCGCGGCTGCCTCCCGCCCCCAGCCGGCTAGCGCGCGGGCACCTTCTGTTGCCAGGGCTCTTCGCTGGACTGGGCGGCGAACACCAGCATGCGCCACTCGCCCGACTCCTGGTGCTGCCACACCACCAGATACCTTCCCTGATCCAGCTTCTTCGAGCCATCCTCCTGCGGCAGTTGGATGGAGTAGTGCCCCACGTCGTAGGCCAGGCTTCCGGCGCGCTGGATGAAGTCGATGCGTAGGGTGAAATCG
>CBRAFF010000042.1:0-9012 GCA_967755155.1 uncultured bacterium | reverse complement strand
GCCCCTTTTCTTCGTCGGTGAAGCCGACGAAGAGGAAGACGTGCCGGCGCGGTTCTGCCTGCAGGCTCTCGAACAGGCTGGCCAGCAGCGCCGCGCCGCTCCAGTTGTCCACCACTCCATTGCCCGCAGCTACTTTGTCGTAGTGCGCCCCAACGATGATGACCGAGTTCGACTCGCCCGGCAGCTTGCAGATGAGGTTGGGCAACGTCGAGCCCTCCACCTCGACCTCCGTCAGAGCCTCGCCCTTGCAGCCGGCCGCTTCGAAAAGCTGGCGCAGCTTCTTCTGGCGGCCCAGGTTGTCGCTGGGGCTGCCCTTCAGGCGCTCCTCCACCGTGGCCTGCTCCACGCGATGGTAGGAGATCTGCTGGCCCTGCGCGGATGCAGCCAGAGAAGCGATGAAAAAGAGAAGGGGCAGAAGGGGAAGACGCCGGGGGGAGTGCATAGGAATCATGATATCCGAGGCGCCCCCGTGCCGTAAGGCGGGGAGAAGCCCGGCCCCTATGCCTGTAGAGCGCCCGCGGGAAGGGCTCTGGGAGCCGCATTCCGGGCGGTTCGGCCGCTATAATCCTGCTTACGGTTCCGTCTCTGCTCCGTCCAATGGACTGTGAGCCCCAGCACCGCGAGGTGCGGCTCTCACGGAGACCAAGCAGGAGCGAATCATGCCGGCCGAAGCAGTGGCCCTGCCCCTGGCGGTTGGCGATCCCAGGTATCGCGTTGCCGCCCGAAGCGGGCCCGGACCCAAAGGCGGTTCCAAGGTGTTCCCGGCGGAGCCGGGACGAATGGTCAGCCAGAGCCTGAGCCGCGCCGACGACACCCTCCTCATCCGGGAGGCGCAACGCGGGAACCGCGCCGCCTTCGAGGAACTGGTCCGCCAGTACGACCAGCCGGTGCTGCGGCTGGCGCTGAACCTGACCCGCTCCGAGCAGGACGCCCAGGACATCTTCCAGGAAGCCTTCCTCAAGGCTTACCGGAACCTGGGCAGCTTCCGCTTCGAGTGCTCGTTCTACACCTGGGTGTACCGCATCGTGACCAACCTCTGCCTCGACCACCTGCGCAAGAAGCAGGTGCGCAAGGAGGAGCCGGGGGTGGCGGTGGACAAGCAGGGTACGGAGTACGACCTGCTGGACCGCCACGCCGACGACCGCGCCGGCTCGAACCCGGAGCGCGACCTGATGCGGCGCGAGCTGGGACACCGGATCGGCCGCGCGCTGGAGCGCCTGACGCCCCGCGAGCGCATGGTCTTCGAGTTGAAGCACTATCAGGGATTGAAGCTGCGCACCATCGGCGAGATGCTCAACACCACCGAGGATACGGCCAAGAACACGCTGTTCCGCGCCACCCAGAAGTTGCGCGCCACGCTGGGAGAGATGCGATGAAGGAGAAGTCATGAACTGCGAATGGGTGAAGGAAAACATCCCGGCATATCTGTATGACGAGCTGGGCGACGACGCCCGGCACGAGCTGGAGCAGCACCTGGCGCGCTGCGCCGGCTGCGCCGCCGAGGCCGAAGAGGTCCGCCAGTTGAAGCAGGCGGCCTCGGAACTGCCGCGCATCGAGCCCACGCCCAACCTGCTCACTGCTTCCCGTCTGCGCTTGCAGGAGTCGCTCGAGACCGCTCGCCCCGCCGGCGGCTGGCAGCGCTGGGTCTTCGACCCGGGCGTCTGGCTGCAGCAGGTCCGCTTCGCTCCCGCCCTGGCGGCCGTCATCCTCATGGTGGGCTTCACCTCCGGAGTGCTGGTCAGCTACCGCATGGTCCCGCGTACGCCGGGCGGCGGCGCCGCCACCGCGCCCGCCGAATCCTCCATCGCCGGCATCCGCGGCATCACCCAGGAGCCGGGCTCCAGCAACGTGCAGGTGAATTACGACCGACTGGTGCCGGAATCGGCCCAGGGCTCCATGGACGACCCCCGCATCCAGCAGCTTCTGCTCTACGCCGCGCGTAACAACGAGAACTCCGGCGTGCGCATGGACTCCATCAACCTGCTCACCCGCCGCCCCCAGGACAGTCGCGTGCGCGAGGCCCTGATGTACGCCCTGCGCTATGACCGTAATCCCGGCGTGCGCCTGAAGGCGCTGGAAGGCCTGGGCCCCTACGTCTCCGAAGACCTGCGTGTGCGCAACGCCGTACTGGAAGCCCTGCTGGGCGATTCCAATCCCGGCCTGCGCATCGAGGCCATGCGCCTGCTGGAAGCCGTCAAGCCGGATTCCAGCGTGCGCCTCGCCTTCCGCCAGCTCGCCGAGCAGGACGAGAACGACTTCATCCGCCGTGAAGCCCGGCGCGTGCTGGCCACGCTGCCGGAAATGGACTGAAAGGTAGTGAGAGAAGTGAATTCATTCGCATTCAGAACGAACCTTAAGAAATGGGCGCGGGCTGTCTGGCCGCTCGCCTTCCTGCTGTGGGCGGGCGTGGCCGCTTCCGCCGACACCCTGTTCCCCTCGGGCGACCCCGCCGGCAGCGAAAGCAAGGTCTATCGCGACGGCGGCGCCTGGGTGCAGGAGATCACCGGCAGCCTGCCCGCTCCGCGCGTCATCAAGGTCATGGCCGAAGCCGGTTCGGTGAAGGTGCATGGCGCCGCCCAATCCAACCTCACCTACATCCTGCGCAAGCGGGTGAAGGCGAGCTCGGAGGAGGAAGCGCGCAAGCTCTTCGCCAACTTCCGCGTGCAGGCCTGGTCGCAGGGCGAGGTCGCTTTCTTCCGCGGCCACTTCGACCCCCTCCACGGCCGCCGCTCGGCCTCGGTGGATTTCGACATCACCACTCCCCGCTCGACCGCGACGGTCCATGCCCAGACCGGCGGCGGCAGCATCGGGGTCAACAACATCTCCGGCAGGGTGGCGGTCGAAACCGGGGGCGGCAGCATCCAGTTGGATGAGGTCGGCGGCCTGGCCACCGCCTCCAGCGGCGGCGGCTCCATCGAGCTGGGCAGCATGGGCGGCGACGTCTCGGTGGAGACCGGCGGCGGCAGCATCCGCATCCGCTCGGCCGGCGGTCACGTGGCCGCCAGCAGCGGGGGAGGCTCCATCGAAGTGCTCTCCGCCGGCCAGGCGGTCTCGGCCGAGACCGGCGGCGGCAGCATCCGGGTGCAGAAGTGCGGCGCCGAAGTCAGAGTGGAGAGCGGCGGCGGCAACCTGGAGGTAGGCGAGGCGGGAGGCCCGGTCATCGCCCAGACCGGTGGCGGCAGCATTCGGGTGGTCTCGGCCCAGGGCAGGGTCAGCGCCGGCTCGGGCGGCGGCAGCATCCATCTCACCGGCCTCACCCGCGGCGTGCAGGTGGAGACCGGCGCCGGCAGCATCATCGCCGAGTTTGCCGGCGGCGCCTCGCTCACCCCGTCCATGCTGGAGACCAGTTCCGGCGACGTCACCGTCTATCTGCCCGCCAATGTCGGCGTGACCATCCGCGGCGCCATCGAATCCGGCTCCAAGAACAGCCTGCGCTCCGACTTCAGCGAACTCCGCGTGGTCTCCGAGTCGGACCAGCAGTGGGGCCCCCGCGAGGTGCTGGTGGAAGGCAAGATCAACGGCGGCGGCCCGCTGCTGAAGATCCGCACCACCACCGGCAACATCGTGTTGCTCAGGGCAAAGAAGTAACGGTGGAAGAGCGGGGCTCAGTAGGCCCGGCCTTTAGGCCGGGACGCGAAGCGCCCCGCGTAAGTTCGGTTTTTAAAACGGGGCTTTAGCCCCGGAATTAGAGTTCGGGAGGAACCCTCAATGAGTAAAGCATTCCGCATCCTGATGATCGCCCTGCTGGTCCTGACGGCCAGCGTGGGACTGGGCGCCACCGGCGTGGCCCCCGCAGCCGCGGTCGCTCCGGTGGTCGCGGCCGCGCAGGGCGAAGCTACCGCTGCGCCCACGGCCGAACAGGCCGAAACCCCCGCTCCCTCCGCGGCCCCGCAAGCTCGCACCAAGGCCGTCTGGGTGGGCGCCGGCGGTGGCGGCTCCTACCTGGGCATCGACACCCAGGACGTCACCAAAGAGCGCCTGTCCGACCTCAAGCTCAGGGAAGAGCGCGGCGTCGAGGTCCTCATGGTGGATGCGGACGCTCCCGCCGGCAAGGCCGGCCTGAAGGAACACGACGTCATCCTGGAGTTCAACGGCACCAAGCTGGAGAGCGTGGAGCAATTCCGCCGCCTCATCCGCGAGACGCCCGCCGGCCGCAGCGTCGCCCTGGGCATCAGCCGCGACGGCCAGCCCCTGACCCTCACCGCCACCCTGGCCGAGCGCAAGAAGCACTACAACTTCAGCTACGCCGTCCCGCGGACGCCCAAGGCTCCCAAGCCGCCCAAGCCGCCCAAGATCGAGATGCCGGAGATGCGCGAGTTCAGCTTTGTCCTCGCCGGCTCCAGCCGCAGCGGCCTGCTGGTGGAGAACCTCACACCGCAACTGGGCGAGTTCTTCGGCGTGAAAGACGGCGCCGGCGTCCTGGTGCGCTCGGTGGAGAAGGGCAGCCCGGCCGAGGCCGCGGGCTTCAAGGCCGGCGACATCATCATCCGCGTGGAGAAAGACAAGGTGGCCGACCGCGGCGACTGGCGCAGCACCATGCGCACCCACCGCTCCGGCAAGGTCTCCATCGGCATCATCCGCGACAAGCGCGAGCAGACCCTCTCCCTGGCCCTGCCCGAATTGAAAGAGCAGGGCGCCCTCTGGCGCCAGTTCGGCCCGGAGATGGATCTGGACATGGAGGACATGGACTTTGATTTCGACTTCGACGAGATGGAGATCGAGATCAACCGCCTGGGTCCCGAGCTCGAACTCCTGAAGCCGAAGATGGAACTCCTGAAGCCGAAGATGGAGCTGCTGAAGAAGCAACTCTCCGGACAACTCACCGCCAGCCTGATGCAGGGCCGCGACGAGCTGCGCAAGGCCCTGGATTTGACGATGCTGGCGCACGAGCAGGCGCGCGACCAGCAACGCGCCGCCCTCGACCAGGCCCGCGCGCAGGCAAACCAGGCCCTGGACGCCCAGCGCAAAGCGCTGGCCACAGCCCGGGAGCAGCAGTCCGCTGCCATGCGGCAGGCCCGCGTGGAAGCGCAACGCGCCCTGGACATGCAGCGCAAGGAACTGGAGAAGGCCCGCCAGGAGATGCAGCGCCAGGCGGAGATGTACTAGGCCGCGGCCCGCCGGCCGCGTGCCGGGTAGCGCCGGCGTCTCGCCGGCAACGACGCATCGTCCCCGTAGAGACGCCCGTCAGGGCGTCTTTTTTTGTGCGCGGAGTAGCGCGGCGTCCCGCCGGCGTCTGGCCTGTATCAAACCCAAAAATTACCAGAGCCGGTCCAGCGCCTCCCGCAGCGCCTTTGCCACGGGCTCGGGCTTTCCTTCCACCCAGAAGTGGACGAAGACCGTGCGTGGGTCGTCGTCCAGCAGATGATTGTGCACGGCGGTCACCTTCACGCCGCCGGCACGCAGCGCGGTAATCACCGGATTGACCTCCGACTCCCGCAGGACGAAATCTCCGGTGGCGGCCACTCCCTCGGGCGATGGCTGGAAGTTGATGGCGGTGGCCATGCCCATGGCCGGCGGAAGTGCCGCCCCGTGCATGGCGATGCCGTGCTTCCGCGGGAAGCTGAACGCGAGTACTGCTCCGTTCACCGTGCCCGGCTTGCCCAGCGCATCTTCGATGGGCTTGCGATCGAAGCTCAGCGCAGCTTTGGGCGGCGTGGCCGGTCCAGTGGGAGTCTTGGTCGCGTTCAGGGCGGCCTTCAGCCCTTGGGTGATTCTCTCCAAGTCTCCGCGGGCGAAGAAGTGGACGTAGAGCACCTGCGGCTGCTCGCCGGTCAGGTGGTTGTGGACGGCCGAGACCTCGATGCCGTGCTCCACCAGCGCGCTGATGGCGCCGCTGACCTCAGGCTCGGCCAGCACCAGGTCGCCGTCGGCGACGACGTTCGTTCCTTCCTGGCGAAATGCAATCCAGGAGCCCAGCGCCGCCGCCGGCAGGACCGGCGTCCGGCCTATGCGCACGTGCAGGTCGGTGCGCGGAAAGCCGACCTTGTAGACGCCGGCTTCGAGTTTGCCGGCGCGCCCCAGGGTGCGCTCGGCTGCGCTCCAGTCAGGACCGGTTTGCGCCGCGGCTGCGGCGGCCAGAAGCAGGATTGTGGCAAAGGAGGGAAACGGCAGGCGCAGTGCTTTCATCTCGAGGGCTCCTCGGGCGCGGATGTAGGGAAGGGTTGTGGTTTTCCCGCGACGCTTGAATGGATGAGGAGGGAGGTTGGGGCGTTGCCTGGGAGCCATAGCCATCTCGTGGTTGTAGTCGGTTGAGCTTCGGCCTTTGACCTCAGGGGCTAAAGCCCCTGTATCAGAGCGTCCTGTTCGGCACGGCTGAAGCCGTGCCCTGATACAAGATCAAGCTCGTCGGGGGCTCATGAGGCAGGGGGCAGCGTTGCCGGCGGGACGCCGGCGCTACTCTTCCCAGCGCCGGAAGAGCAAACACCCGTTGGTTCCGCCGAAGCCGAAGGAGTTGGTGAGCGCGACATCCACCTTGGCTTTGCGGGCGTGGTTGGGGACGTAGTCCAGGTCGCACTCCGGGTCGGGCGTGTCGAGGTTGATGGTGGGCGGGAGCATCTGGTCGCGCAGGGCCAGCACGGTGATGCCGGCTTCCAGGCCGCCGGCGCCGCCCAGCAGGTGTCCGGTCATGGACTTGGTGGAGCTCACCGCCACCTTGCGGGCGTGCTCGCCGAAGGCCTGCTTGATGGCCTGGGTCTCCTGGCGGTCGCCCAGCGGGGTGGAGGTGCCGTGGGCGTTGATGTAGTCCACGTCCTCAGGCTTGAGTCGGGCGTCGGCCAGGGTGTTCTGCATGACGCGGCAGGCGCCCTCGCCGCCCTCGGCGGGCTGGGTGATGTGGAAGGCGTCGGCGCTCATGCCGTAGCCGACGATCTCGGCGAGGATTTTGGCGCCGCGCGCCCGGGCGAACTCCAGCTCCTCGAGGACCAGGATGCCGGCGCCCTCGCCCACCACGAAGCCGTCGCGGTCCTGGTCCCAGGGACGGCTGGCTTTTTCCGGGGCGTCGTTGCGGGTGGAGAGGGCGCGCATGGCGGCGAAGCCGCCGATGCCCATGGGAGTGATGGCCGCCTCGGTGCCGCCGGCGATCATCGCGTCGGCGTCGGAGCGGGCGATGATCTTGAAGGCGTCGCCGATGGAGTGGGCGCTGGTGGTGCAGGCGGTGGCCGTGGCTTCGTTGGGCCCCTTGGCCCCCCAGCGGATGCTCACGTGTCCCGCCGCCAGGTTGACGATGGAAGCGGGGATGAAGAACGGGGAGATCTTGCGCGGGCCGCCGCTCAAGAGGTTGGAGTGCTCGCGCTCGATGACGTCGAATCCGCCTACGCCCGAGCCGATGTGCACCCCCACCCGGGTGGCGTTCTCCGGGGTGACTTTCAGCCCGGAAGAGCGCATGGCTTCATCGGTGGCGGCCAGGGCCAGGTGGATGAAGCGGCCCATCTTCTTGAGTTCTTTTTTCTCGATGAATTGCAGCGGGTCGAAGTCCTTGACCTCAGCCGCGATCTGGCAGGCGAACTGGGAAGCGTCAAAGTGGGTGACGCGGGTGACGCCGCTCTTGCCGGCCAGCAGGTTCTTCCACACCTCCTCGGAGGTGTTGCCCACAGCACAGATCAGGCCGATCCCGGTGACAACAACGCGCCGTCCCAAATCGTGATCCCTCCCCCTCGGCTGCACTCGGGGCTTCGGCCCTGCGGGCCTGCGGCAAAAGCCTGCTCAGGATGACCGCGGCGAGGCTCAGACGCCTCGCCCACCCGCGATCACTTGCTGGCTTTGGCGTTCTTGCCGATGTACTCGATGGCGTCCTTCACCGTGCGGATCTTCTCCGCGTCTTCGTCCGGGATCTCGACGTCGAAGGCTTCCTCGAACGCCATCACCAGCTCCACCGTATCCAGGGAGTCGGCGCCCAGGTCGTCCACGAACGAGGCGCTGGGGGTGACTTCGCCCTCGTCCACGCCCAACTGCTCCACGATGATCTGCTTTACCTTATCTTCGACGGCTGCCATGGAGTGGCTCCTCTAGTGTGGCGGTTGACAAATTAGTCTAAATGCGCGGGCAAAGGCTGTAAAGGCGCATCGCCCGCCGGGCCCGTTCACTTCATGTACTGGTCGCGCAAGCGCGTCTGGCGCGATTCCATGGGCACTTCCTGGCCGGCGATGAAGACGCGCTTCACGTCGGTCCTGAGCTCCATGGGGTCGCCGTCCGCCACCACCACGTTGGCGCTCTTGCCCACGTCGAGCGAGCCCAACTGGTCGCTGACGCCCCAGATCTCCGCGGGGTTGAGCGTCATCGCCTTCATGGCCTCGTCCCGCGACAGGCCCCAGGCCACCGCGTAGCCCGCCTGGTAGGGCAGGTTGCGGACGTTGTGCTCGTCGTAGGAGGCGAAGGCGATCTTCACGCCGCGCCGCACCAGCTCCGCCGGCAGCTTGAAGACGCTGTCATAGCGCTCGTCGTCCTTGGGCGTCTCATAGATGGGGCCGACGATGACCGGGAGCTTGGTGGCGGCGATCTCGTCCAGCAGGATCTGCGAGTGGCTCACGTGGTTGAGGATGACCTTGAGGTTGAACTCGCGCGCCAGGGCGAGCGCGACCTTCAGGTCGCTGGGCTCCTCGGCGGCCAGCACCACCGGCCGCTTGCCCTCGAGGTAGGGCAGCAGCGCCTCCAGCTTCAGGTCGCGTTTGGGCGGCGAAGGCTGGTCGCCCTTCTTCTCTTTCTCCCAGTCGGCGGCCTTCTTCTCGTGGCCGGAGAGCTTCTGGGCGTAGTCCTGAGCGTCGATGAAGGCCTGGCGCAGTTGCGCCGCCATGCCCATGCGGGTCTGGGGGAACTTGGCGGTCTGGAAGCTCTCGTTGCGGCGCTGCGCTCCGGTGAAGTTCAAGGGCATGGCGATGTCGCGCACCAGCAGCATCTCGTCGCGGGACCTGCCGGCAAGCTGCACGAAGGAGTCCTGCCCAGGGAGCGTGTCGCGCATCTGGGGCGCCACGATGGCGTTGGTGACGCCGTTCATGCGCGTCACCGGGATGAGGTCCG
>CBRAFF010000041.1:0-9179 GCA_967755155.1 uncultured bacterium | reverse complement strand
ACGAGCTTGGAGAGCAGCGGGTCGTATTCCACCGGCACCGTCCAGCCCTCGTACACCCCGCTCTCATCGCGGATGCCGGGGCCGGCCGGCGTCAGCAGCCGCGTGATGCGCCCCGGCGAGGGAAAAAAGTTGTTCTCCGGGTCCTCGGCATAGATGCGGCACTCGATGGCGTGCCCGCGGAGCTGGACGTCCGGCTGCCCGAAGGGCAGCTTTTCGCCCGCCGCGATGCGGATCTGCAACTGCACCAGGTCGAGCCCGGTGACCATCTCCGTCACCGGATGCTCCACCTGCAGCCGCGTGTTCATCTCCAGGAAGTAGAAGCTGCGCGCAGCATCCACCAGGAACTCGACTGTGCCGGCGTTGGCGTAGCCGGCGGTGCGCGCTACCTCGACCGCGGTCTCGCCCATGCGGCGGCGCAGCGCCGCATCCACCAGCGGCGAGGGCGATTCTTCCAGCACCTTCTGGTGGCGCCGCTGCAGCGAGCACTCGCGCTCTCCCAGGTACACCAGGTTCCCCTGCTCGTCTCCCAGGACCTGCACCTCGATGTGCCGCGGGCTCTCCAGGAGTTTTTCCAGATAGACTTCGCCGTCGCCGAAGGCGCGCAGGGCCTCGCTCTCCGCCGCTGCGAAGGCGGAAGCCATGGCGGCGGGCTCGCGCACTACCCGCATGCCCTTGCCGCCGCCGCCCGCCGCCGCCTTCACCAGCACGGGATAGCCGAGCTGGCTCGCCGCCGCCGCCGCCTCCGCCTCCTTCGCCGAGCGCAGCGCCCCCGACCCCGGCACCAGGGGCACGCCGGCCGCGGCCACCTTCTGGCGCGCCCGCGTCTTCGAGCCCATCAACTCCATGGCCGCGGCGCCGGGTCCGATGAACTTCACCCCTGCCTCAGCGCAGCGCCGTGCAAACTCCGCATTCTCTGCCAGGAAGCCGTAGCCGGGATGGATGGCCTCGGCCCGCCTTTGGCGGGCCGCTTCCAGCAGCTTGTCCATGTTCAGGTAGGACTCGCTGGCCGCCACCGCGCCCAGGGCGCAGGCTTCATCCGCCCGGCGCACGTGCAGCGCCTCCCGGTCGGCGTCGGAGTACACGGCCACCGTGGCGATGCCCAGTTCGCGGCAGGCGCGCATCACCCGCACCGCGATCTCTCCCCGGTTGGCGATGAGAATCTTCTGGAACATTCCTTCCTCTGGCTGTGCGGAGGATTCTACGTCAAAGCTTCCGGTCCTTCAGCGGAACGCCCCCACCCTGTCGCTCCAACCCCGCGAGCGACAAGGGTGGGGCAACCCCGGAAACACGAAGGCCCCTCGCCGGGGCGAGAGGCCTGGGAAAAATCTGCGGGTGGCTACTCCGGCGGTGGTTGCTCCTCGAGAACGATGCCCCCGGGACCGGTCTGCTTGGCCGCCTTGGCTTTCTTGGCGGCCATGGTCTTTTCCACCCACTCGTCGGCGGTCTTGAGGTCGGCGGCGCGGGCGGCTTCGTCCTCGCACTCGTAGTCGGCGCGCTCGCGGTACATCAGGTTCAGGTAGGCCATGGCGTCCTCGTAGTCGGGGCGCAGCTGGATGGCCTTCTCCAGCATCTCCATGCCTTCCTTCACCTTGTCCTGGTTCCTGGCACGGATCTCGGCGCAGAGCTTCTTGTCCTTCAGCGGCTCATCCGGCCTCAACCCCAGCTTGGCGCGCTCTTCCATGCGCGGCACGTAGGTCTGCGTCCAGTCGATGACCGCGATGGAGTAATACGCTTCCGGGTCGTTGGGATCGTTCTGGATGACCTGCCGATGGAATTCCTTGGCCTGGTCGAATTTCTTCATCTGGAAGTAGAGGGCGGCGATCCCCTTCAGGCTGTTGAGGTTGCCGGGCTGCAGCTTCAGCACTTCCTGGAACTGTTCGATGGCCAGCTCGGCGTTGCGGTTGTTGTCCGGGCTGTCGACGCCGGGAACGTACTGGTTGGCGTAGGCGGTAGCCAGGTAGAGCCGGGCATTGAGCAGGCGCGGGTCGAGCGCGACCGCGTTCTTGAAGTGGTCGATGGCCTGCTCGTAGCGCGCCGACTTGTACTGCTGCACGCCCTTATTGAGCTGGTCGCGCGCCTTCAGCTTGTTGCATCCCGCGGCCAGCGATACCACCGCTGCCAGTGCCACTACCGCCGCGATTCGTAGCCCTCGGTTCATGGTCCTATTGTCCCTGCTCGATCTTGGCCGTGATCAGTCCGACCTTGTCCACCTGCGCGGCGTGCGCGATGTCGATCACCTGCGCCACTTCCATGAAGGGGACTTCCGGGTCGCCCTTCACGAACATCACCCGCTCGGCGCGGGTCTTGAAGATGGCCTCCAACTTCGACTGCAGGTCCTCCCAGGTGGCGTCGTCCTGGTTGATCTTGAGCGTGGGCCGCTGCCCGGCCCCCGCCGAGATCACCTGCACCACGATGGTGCGGTCGGTGGGGGTGGTCTTCGACTGCGGGTCCTTGGGCGGCTGGGGCACCAGCGCGTCCAGGCCCTTGGAATCCAGGGGCGTGATCACCATGAAGATGATGAGCAGCACCAGCAGCACGTCGACCAGCGGGGTGACGTTGATGTTGGCGTTCGGCCCGCCCGCTCCTCCCATTGCCATTGCCATATGAGTGTCCTCGTTCCCTGGCTTCCTACGGTGTCGCCGGCGGCGGCGGCGGCGTGCCCGTCTTGCGCTGCTCGGTGATGAGTCCCACCTGGTCCACGCCCGCGGAGCGGATGTTATCCACCACTTCCACCACGCTGCCGTACTTGGCGCGCGCGTCCGCCTTGATGAAGACCCGCTTGTCGGTGCTAGCGGCCAGACGGTCCTTCATCTTTTCCGTGAGCTGGTCCGGGGTCACCTTGTCGCTCCCGAAGAAGATGGTGCCGTCGCGCATCACCCCGATCAGCAGTGCGTCTTCCTTGTCCGCGTCCATCATGCGGACCGGGTTGTCGGTCTGGGCCAGGTCCACGCTCACGCCCTTCTGCAGCATGGGCGTGACCACCATGAAGATGACCAGCAGCACCAGCATCACGTCCACCATGGGCGTGACGTTGATGTCGGAGGTGACCTCCAGTTTTCGCTTTCCCAGTGCCATGCCGTAACCCTTCTTTCCTGCTTTCCTGCGGCGTGCGCACCCGGGGGTACGCGCGCGTCCGTCCCCCGCCGGGGGCGTTTCCTATTTCTTCGCTCTGCCCGACTTCTTCAGGAAGTAGTCGATCAGCTCGCTGGAAGAGTTATCCATCTCCACGTCGAAGGCTTCCACCTTGTTGGTGAAGTAGTTGTACATCATGACCGCGGGGATGGCCACGAACAACCCGAAGGCCGTGGTCACCAGCGCCTCCGAGATGCCGCCCGCCACTGCTCCCAGTCCGGTCGCCTTCTGTTTCGCGATGCCTTCGAAGGCGTTGATGATGCCAACCACCGTCCCGAACAGCCCCACGAAGGGGGCGGTGGACCCGATGGTGGCCAAGCCGCCCAGGCCGCGCTTCAACTCGGCGTGGACGATGGCCTCGGCCCGCTCCAGCGCCCGCTTGGAGGCTTCGATCTCCTCCCCGGGGATGTCGCTGGATTCCTGGTGCGCGCGGAATTCCTGCAAGCCCGCCGTCACCACTTTGGCCAGGTGGCTCTTCTTGTTGCGCTCCGCCACCCGGATGGCCTCGTCGATGCGCCCTTCGCGCAACGCTCCCGCCACTTGCGGCGCGAACATCCGCGACTGCTTGCGCGCTGCGCTGAAGGCGATGCCGCGGTCGATCATCACTCCAATCGACCACGCCGACATCACCAGCAGGATGACGACCACGGCCTTGGCCAGCAGGCCCATCTGCGTCCACAGCGACCGGACGTCCCACCCGATCGCGCCCTCCGGCTGCTGAAACATCAGGGCCAGTGCGGGTGCGTTGATTAGAAAAGCGCTTGCGAGATTCGAGAGCAACATGGGTTGATCCTTCCTCCTAGAAAAAACTTTTTCCTTGAAATGGTCGTACGGACCCGGCCGGTTCCCGCCTCCGGGCCTTCTCTAGCCCGTGAGGCTGAAATTCACTGTGATCTGCGTCTCCACTTCCACCGGCTCCCCGTTCAGCAGGTAGGGACGGTAGCGCCACTGCTTCACCGCGTCCAAAGCCGACTGCACCAGCATGGGATGCCCGCTCACCACCCGCAGGTTCTCGATGTTCCCTCGCTTGCTGATCACCGCCTGCAGGATCACCGAGCCCTGCACCCGGGCCATCTTGGCCATGGGGGGATACGGCGGCGTCACCTTGGTCACCAGCAGACCTTCCGAGACGCCCTGCGACACGCGCACTCGCTGCGGCGTGGCCAGCTTGGGGGCCGACATCGACGACGAGCTCAGGATGCCTCCCAGCACGCCGCCCATCTGCCCGCCCGGCACTCCCCCGGGCACGCCGCCCATCACTCCTCCCATCGAGCTCACCGGCGGCGGAGCTTCTTCTTCCTTGATCATGGCCACCTTCTGGGGGATTTTCGCGGGAGTGCGCAGCCGCCCCTCCTCGATATCGGTCTGCACCACCTTCACCACCTGCACCGCAGCCGCGGGCGGGGGTGGAGGCGGCGGAGGAGGAGGCGCCACCAGGAAGGTCATCAACTGCTGCTTGGGCAGGGCCTCGGTATAGATCAGCGGGACCAGGATCATGATCCCGATCAGGAAGGCCTGCAGGAACACCGAGAACATGGTGGTCCACACACGCTTGGTCTTGAGCCTGCCGCCTGACTCGATCAGGCTGTCCTGAAACATCATCGCTGCTTCCATAACGCCTTCTCCTGCAACCACACTACCTATTCCATTAGACACCGGCGAGGCCCGTTTGGGTTATCCCGGGGCCCTGCCGGCCTAGGCCCGTTTTTCCTTCCGGCCGCTCTCGGCAGCCGGCACCGTCGCCGGCCTCAGCCCCTTCTGCCGCGCCCGCCAGTCCTGCCAGGCCACCAGCATGGGCGCCGCCACCGCGATGGACGAATACGTCCCGATCAGGATCCCGATCACCAGGGCGAAGGAGAACCCGTGCAGCACCTCGCCCCCGGCCACAAACAAACAGAGCACCGTCAGGAACGTCAATCCGGAGGTCAGGATGGTCCGGCTGAGCGTCTGGTTGATGCTCTTGTTCACGATCGAGCCGAACGGCTCCCGCCGCATCAGCTTGATGTTCTCCCGGATCCGGTCAAAGATGACGATGGTATCGTTCATCGAATAACCGATCAGGGTCAAAATAGCGGCAATAACTGTCAGGCTTATCTCTTTGCTTGTCAAGGAGAAAGCCCCAAGGGTGATGAGCGTGTCGTGGATCACCGCCACCACCGCCGCCACCCCGTAGATCCACTCGAAGCGGAAGGCCAGGTACACCAGCATGCCCAGGCTGGCGTAGATGGTGGCCAGCAGCGCCTGCGTGCGCAACTGCTCCCCCACCTGCGGCCCCACGATCTCCACGTTGCGCACCCCGAAGCGGGAGAGGAAGTAGTTCTCCTGCAGGGCCGTAACCACCTCCGGCCGCGCCACTTCCTTCAATTCGTCGAACGACTTCAGGACTCCGCCCCGGGTCTGGTCGCGCAGCCCGGCGATGGCCTGGGCCGCCGCCCGGTAGGTCTGGGGAGCGTCGGTCCCCGCCCGCAGCGGGTCGCGCTGCAACAGGTAGTCCTCCAGCGATTTGGCGCCGGTGTTGTTCAGGTCCTGCTTGCCCTCCGGCCGGTCGGTCTCCAGCGCCGCGATGATGGCGTTCTTGCCCCGGTCGAGAGCCTCCTCCGAGGTCTCCTTCTGCTCCAGCGCCACCAGCACCTCGTTGTTGGCCGGCGCCCCGTAGCGCTGGATGCGGGCGTTGTGTAGCCCTGCCTTGTCCATGGCCGCCCGGATCTGGTCCGGGTTGGGAGTGTCGGCGAACTTCACGTACACCAGCGTCCCGCCCCTGAAATCCACACCCCAGGGCAGCCCGTTCCACGCCTTCCACGACCCCGCATGACTGAACATCGACACCAGCCCGGCCACGCTGAAGATCAGCGAGGCGCCCAGGAAGAACCACTTCTTCCCCAGCCAGTCGATGTTCGGTTCCCTGAAAAGCTCCACTTGGTTGCCCCTGTCGTTGGTCGTCGGCTCTTGGTCGTTGGCCTTTGGTCGTTGGCTCTTGGCTTTGCCCTTTGCCCTTTGCCCTTTTACTTTTGCATTTTTAATTTTGCATTTTGCATTCCCAAGATACCTGCATTCCCTAGATACTCAACGCTTCCCCGCGCTGTTTTCTGTTCAAAATTGCATCAAAGATCACGCGCGAGACGAAGACCGCGGTGAACAGGTTGGCCAGCAGGCCGAAGGTCAGGGTGACGGCGAATCCTCGCACCGGCCCGGTGCCGAACAGGAACAGGATGGCGGCGGAGACGATGGTGGTCACGTGGGTATCGACGATGGTCAGCCAGGCCCGGGCGAATCCCTGCTCCACCGCCGAAGGCGGCGTCTTGCCGTTGCGCAACTCTTCCCGGATGCGCTCGAAAATCAGCACGTTCGAGTCCACGCCCATGCCGATGGTCAGGATGACCCCGGCGATGCCCGGCAGCGTGAGCGTGGCTCCGCTGAAGCCCAGGAATCCCAGCAGGATGACCAGGTTCAGCACCAGGCCCAGGTTGGCGTTGATGCCCGCGCCGCGGTAGTACACCAGCATGAACGCGATCACCAGCAGTAGCCCGGCGACGCCCGCGGTCACGCCCTGGCGGATGGAATCCGCCCCCAGCGACGGCCCTACCGTGCGCTCCTCCAGGTATCGGATGGAGGCGGGCAGCGCGCCCGAGCGCAGGATCATGGAGAGGTCCTGCGTCTGTTGCTGGGTGAAGGTCCCGGTGATGCGGCCCTCGTCGCTGATCTGCTCCTGGATGACGGCCACTTCCATGACCTTGTTGTCCAGGACCACGGCCAGCTTGTCGCCCACGTGCGAGCCGGTGAAGGCGGCGAAGCGCCGCCCGCCGTCCGAGGTGAGCATGAAGCGCACCGCCGGACGCCCGTTCTCATCCCGCGTGGGCTCCGCGCCCCGCAGGTCGCGCCCCGCCACCGCCGAGCTGCGCGAGATCACATAAAACTCTTCCCGCGGGGCCGTATCGCCGGTGCGCCCCGCCACGTTCCGCCCCTTCATCAGCACGGTGTTGGCCGGCAGCAGCCCGCCATGGGCCACGAGCGCGTCTTGCTCGCTGGAGTAGGGCCCGTCCATCGCCTGCCGTATCTCCAGCATGGCGGTGGACTGCATGATGTCCTTCACCCGCCCCGGGTCGTCCACACCCGGCAGTTGCACCAGGATCTGGTACTCGCCCAGCCCGTGCTCCTGGATGACCGGCTCCGACACTCCCAACTGGTCGATGCGGTTGCGGATGGTCTCGATGGCCTGGCTGACGGCGCTCTTCTTCAGCGCGTCCAGCGCCATGGGCTGCATGGTCAGGGTCCAGTTGTTCTCCGCCCCGGAGGTCAGCTTGTATTCCGAAAGCCTCTGCGCCGCCGCATCGCGCAACTCGCTGATGCCCTCCGGCGCTACGCCCTTGATCTCGATGAGGTCGGGGCGCCCCGCCGGGTCGGGCTTCACGATGTCGGCATAGGTGACCTTGCGCGCCGCCAGCTCTTCCCGCAGCCGGTCGATCGCCCGGTCGGCGTCGGACCCCACCGCTTCGTTCACCATCACCTGCAGGATGAGGTGCGTCCCGCCCTTCAGGTCCAGGCCCAGGTGGAGGTTCTGCCGCGGGCCCGCCCGCAGCGACGCCGTGACCCAGTGCCAGGTCCCCGCCAGCCAGCCATCCCGCTTGGCCGCCTCGGAGAGCCTCTCCCCCGGGTCCCCGACAAAGATGCCGGAGAGAAACACCAGGAGCACCGCGAGGATGAACAGCGTTTTGCCGAGCAGGTTCTTTTTCATCTCAGTCTGTAGGCACGGGCGACCCCGCCCGTGCGGCACTCTAGCGCCGGCGTCCCCGCCGGTAATCACTCTCTTGGTAGCGCCGGCGTCCCCGCCGGCTGTCGTGAGGGCGTCCCGCCCTCGCAATGTCTTACCCTTTCCCTTTTTCCTTTTGCCCTTTGCCTTCGCTCTCGCCCTCCGCCGGCGTCACCGTGACTACCGCCGACTTGGCCACCTCGAGCCGCAGGTTGTCCGGCGGCACCCGCAGGTGGATGTGGTCCTCGCGCAGCGCGATCACCGTGCCCCGGATCCCGCCCGCCGTCACCACCTTGTCCCCGTTTTTCAGCTCGCCCAGCATCTTCTGCCACTTCTTCTGCCGCTTCTGCTGCGGCAGGATGAGCAGCAGATAAAAAATGGCGAAGGTGGCCACCAGGGGAAGCCACAGCAGGCTTCCGCCCGCACCTGCGCCCTGCTCGAAGAACGCTGCCAGACTGGGCAAAACCGTCAAAACCCCCCGTTAAAAAACCGCCAAAAAAGAAGATTCCGTCCGTCCAGCCTGCCCACACACCACTCGGCGGGCGAGGCTTGATGTTCCAGGAACGAGTGGCGCGACCTTTCTTGCTAGGCCGGGTCTTCCCCGGGAACCGCCATCGGGGAACTCAGGCTGCGTGACCGGTAACCAGAAAGGAACTCTGCTAGTTTCCCAAGCTTCATAGAATGACGCACCGCTCGCATGGTGTCAAGGTAGTAGGCCAGGTTGTGCAGCGTGTTCAGCGCGCCGCCCAGCGCCTCTCCCGCCACGTACAGGTGCCGCAGATACGCCCGCGAATAGCGCGCGCACACCCGGCAGCCGCAGTTGGGATCGGGCGGTCCCGCATCCTCGGCAAAGCGCGCCTGCTTGATGTTGAGGCGGCCCTCCGAGGTGTAGAGCAGCCCGTGGCGCCCGGCGCGCGTCGGAAGGACGCAATCCATCATGTCCACGCCCATCGCCGCGTATTCCACGATCTCCTCCGGCGTGCCCACGCCCATCAGATATCGCGGCCGGTCGGCGGGAAGATGCGGCAGCGTGGCCTCGACCATCTCCCGCGTCAGCTCGCGCGGCTCGCCCACGCTTAGCCCCCCGATGGCGTAGCCGTCAAAGCCGATGGCGATGGTGCGCTCGGCCGACTCGCGCCGCAGGGCGGGATGCATCCCGCCCTGCACAATGCCGAATAATGCCTGATCGGGACGGCGATGCGCCTGCCGGCAGCGCTCGGCCCAGCGGATGGTTCTGCGAACGGCTTCACGCACATAAGCGGGATCCGTGCCCTCGGGCGGACACTCATCGAGACACATG
>CBRAFF010000040.1:0-9200 GCA_967755155.1 uncultured bacterium | reverse complement strand
ACATCTACTGGGACCTGGTGAACGCCTACGAGGACGTGAAGGTGCGGGAGCGCTCGCTGACGCTGGCGGACAAGACGCTCTCCGACAATCGCAAGCAGGTGGAGATCGGGACGCTGGCGCCCATCGAGATCGTGCGGGCGGAGTCCGAGTCGGCCACGCGCAACCAGGAGCTGATCGTCGCCCAGACCAACCTGCAGTTGCAGCAACTGCTGATGAAAAACGCCATCACCCGCGACCTGAGCGACCCCACGCTGGCCACCGCGCCCGTTATCCCCACCGACGCCATGCAGGTGCTGGAGATGGAGACCGCGCTGCCCATCGAGGAGCTGATGAAAGACGCCCTGGCCAACCGCGGCGAGCTGGAGCAGTCGCGCATCGACCTGGTGAACCGCGACATCAACAAGAAATCAGCGCGCAATGCCCTGCTGCCGGTGGTGGACTTCATCGCGTGGTACGGCGGCGCCGGCCTGGCGGGCAACCAGAACCCGCTCAATACCGGGATCCCGCCGGGCACCATCCCGCGATCCGGCTTCTACAACTCGTTCGCGCGGCTGCTGGACGACAGCGCGCCCGACTACGCCGTGGGGTTGAACATCAACATCCCCATCCGCAACCGGTCGGCGCAGGCGGACCAGACGCGCGCCGAGTTGGAGTACCGCCAGGCGCAACTCCGCTTCCAGCAGCTGCAGAACCAGGTGGGCATCGAGGTGCGCAACGCGCAGTTCTCGGTGCAGCAGAACCGGGCGCGGGTGGAGGCGGCGCAAAAGGGCCGCGAGCTGGCGCAGCAGAGCCTGGACGCCGAGCAGAAGAAGTACGCCCTGGGCGCGTCCACCAACTTCCTGGTGCTGCAAGCGCAGCGCGACCTGACCGCCTCGGAATCGGCGATGGTCACGGCCATGTCGGCGTATGAGAAGTCGCGGGTGGAGCTCGACCGGGTGACCGGACAGACCCTGCGCCGCAACAACATCCAGATGGGCGATGCCGAGACCGGACAGGTCACGACCATGCCCGCGGTCTCCGGCGTCGTGCCCCGCACCGACCTGGAGGCGAAGCCGCAGAACCAGAACCCGCAGTAGTTCCTCCGACGCTTACCCAGGGGCAGCCTTCCGGCTGCCCTTTTTCTTGGCGGATGTGGTTCCCCGTCCCCTGCCGGGCGTGCCCTGCGCTATGCTCTCGCCTGTGAGCTTGCAGCTTTCCATCGTCCTCATCACGCTCAACGAAGAGCGGAACCTCGCGCGCACGCTCGCGAGCGTGCAGCCGTTGGTGGCCGACGGCCAGGGCGAGATCGTCGTGGTGGATTCGGGCTCGACCGACCGCACGGTCGAGATCGCAAAGTCGTACGGGGCGAAGGTCTTCGTCGAGGAGTGGAAGGGCTTTGCGGCGCAGAAGAACTCGGCCATCGAGAAGGCGGCGGGCGAGTGGGTGCTGAGCCTGGACGCGGATGAGGAGGTCGAATCTTCCCTCCAACAGCAAATCAGTACTGCGCTAACGGTCCCTTATGCGCGACTCGTGCAGATGGTGCTGGAAGAGGATAAGAAGCGGGATGACATCGTCGAATCGCAAATGGCCGTGGAAGAAAAGCTGGGAGTGGAGATTCCCAACCAGCGAGAGGCGGTAGCTTACATGATTCCGCGCAAGAATTACTTCCTTGGCCGATGGATACGCCGCGGGGGGTTCTACCCTGACCGCAAGCTGCGCCTTTTCCGGCGCGGCGCGGCCTGCTTCGAAGACCGAGCTGTGCACGAGGATGCGAAAATAGTCGAGGCGAATGGAGTCACTGCGGAGCTCAGCGGTGCACTTCTCCACCACGCCTACCCCACGCTCGAGATCTACCTGGAGCACATGCGGCGCTACGCCGACCTGGGAGCGGAGATGATCAAGGGCAAGCCGGGCTGGTGGCTGCTGCTGAACCGCGAGCTGAATCCGCCGCTGACCTTCTTCTACAACTACGTGGTGCGGCTGGGCTTTCTCGACGGGCGCGAGGGCTTCCTCCTGCACTGGAACCACCGGCGCTATGTGGGGTGGAAGTACGCGAAGGCGCTGGAGCTTTCGAGTTCACCGCGGAGGCGCGGAGGCGCGGAGAAGGCTTAGGCAAGAACCTCCGTGACTCCGCGTCTCCGTGGTGAAAACGCAGTTTCTTGCCGCTTCAACAGCGCATCTTCTATGATGAACGCCGAGCGCTGAGCGCGATGGCCAAGCCCAAGTCCAGGAACCCGGTCGCCGAGAGCCCCATTGCGGACGTCTTCGAGGGCCGGCATCCTTCCGCCTCGGAGAAAGAGTGGGCGGAGAAGACGCTGGGGCCGGCGCTGGAGAAGTCGCCGGAAAAGCCCATCGGCGCGGCCACGGGCACCAACCTCGACGAGCACGGGAACGCGCGCTTCACCACCATCTCCAACGTCCCCATCCGGCGGCTCTACACCGAGGCCGACCTGCCCGAGGACTGGAGCTACGAGAAGTACCTGAGCCATCCCGGCGAGCCGCCGTACACGCGCGGCATCCACGCCTCCGGCTATCGCGGGAAGCTGTGGACCATGCGGCAGTTCTCCGGCTTCGCCTCGCCGGAGGAGACCAACCAGCGCTACAAGTATCTGCTGGAGCACGGCGGCGGCGGGCTCTCCGTGGCCTTCGACCTGCCGACGCTGATGGGCTACGACTCCGACCACGCCATGAGCGAGGGCGAAGTGGGCAAGTGCGGCGTGGCCATCGATTCCCTGGAGGACATGGAGATCCTCTTCGACGGCATCGACCTGGAAAAGATCACCACCTCCATGACCATCAACTCGCCGGCCTCGGCGCTGTGGGCGATGTACCTGGTGGTGGCGGAGAAGCAGGGCGGCGACTGGAAGAAGATCTCCGGCACCATCCAGAACGACATCCTGAAGGAGTACATCGCGCAGAAGGAGTACATCTACCCTCCGGCGCCGTCGATGCGCCTGGTGATCGACACCTTCGAGTTCGGCTCGCGCTTCACGCCGCGCTTCAACACCATCTCCATCAGCGGGTACCACATCCGCGAGGCGGGGTCGACCGCGCTGCAGGAGTTGGCCTTCACCCTCTACGACGGCGTGGAGTACGTGGAGTGGGCGCGGCGGCGCGGCCTCGACGTGGACGAGTTTGGCCCGCGGCTTTCCTTCTTCTTCAACGCGCACAACGACTTTTTCGAGGAGCTGGCCAAGTATCGCGCCGCGCGCAAGATCTGGTACCGGCTGATGAAGGAGCGCTTCGGCGCGAAGAACGCGCGTACCTGGCTGATGCGCTTCCACACCCAGACCGCCGGCGTGTCGCTGACGGCGCAGCAGCCCATGAACAACATCGCACGCGTCGCCATCCAGGCGCTGGCAGCGGTGCTGGGCGGGACGCAGTCGCTGCACTGCGACGCTTTCGACGAAGCCCTGGCCCTGCCCACGGAGGACGCGGCGCGCATCGCGCTGCGCACGCAGCAGATCCTCGCCTATGAGAGCGGCGTGGCCAATACCGTCGACCCGCTGGGCGGCTCCTACTTCCTGGAAAAGCTCACGCTCGACATGGAGAAGGGCGCCTTCGACTACTTCGAGAAGCTCGACGCCATGGGCGGAATGGTGCAGGCTATCGAGCGCGGCTATCCGCAGAAGGAGATTGCCGAGGCCAGCTACCAGTACCAGCGCGCGGTCGAGGCGCGGGAGAAGGTCATCGTCGGGGCCAACGACTTCGTGATCGAGGAGAAGCGCCCGGAGACGCTCTACATCGGCGAGTCGGTCGCAGTGCACCAGTCGGAGAAACTGGCCGCGTTGCGGAAACGGCGCTCGAACGACGAGGTCCGGCGCCGGCTGGATGCGCTGAAGAAAGCCGCGTCCCAAGAGCCCAAAGCCACGGACAACGGGAAGATCTCCGACGCCAACACCATGCCCTACATCGTGGATGCCGTCCGCGCCTACGCCACCGTGGGCGAGATCTGCGAAGCCCTGCGCCAAGTGTATGGGACGTATGAGGAAGTGAGCATCACGTGAGTCGGCTCCCCGCAACGCAAGGAGGCGCGCGCATGCGGACCGCTCTTGCCCTCCTCTTGGTGCTCTGCCCCATATCGTGGGCGCAGGCCCCTTCCAAATCGGACTCCGCAGCCGAGTCTGCCTGGCAGGATGAGATCGATCTGTTCAACCGCTTCTACCAAGCGAACGATTATCCCGGCGCCTACTCGCACGCCAAGAAGTCGCTGGAGATCGCGCAGAGCAAGCGTCTGGGACCCCGCTTCGTGGCGGGAAGCGAATATGCGATGGCGGAGGTCCTGCGCTATCAGCGTAAGTTCGCAGAAGCCGAGGTCCTGCACCGCGACGCCCTGAAACTCCGCGAGTCCGTTCTTCCACCCACGCACTACCGCGTGCTGCAGTCGGTGGAGGGCCTGGCCCTCACTCTCTATAACGAGCAGAAGTTCGAGGAGGCCGACCCACTGTTGGTGCGGGCCATCGCCGGCTACAACCAGATGAGCGCGCGGGACGGGCCGGAGGAATGCTCGTTGGGCACGTCCCTGGGGTACCTGGGACTGATCCGGCTGCGACAGCGCCAATACGACCAGGCGGAAGGACTCATGCTACGCGCCACCAAGTCCTGGCGCGTGATCGGCCCCGCCTGCGGGGGGATGCACTTCATTTGGGACACCCTTTCCGCGGTCTATTCCATGCAAGGCCGGCCGGAGAAGAGCGAGCCCCTGTTCCAGGGGGCGATCCGCGACCTGACGCCCGAAGACGGGGAAAAGCCGGATCCGCACTACGCCCACTACATCATCCAATTGGGCGCGCTCTACGTGAATCAGAAGCGTTACGCGGAGGCGGAACCGCTGCTGAAGCAGGGGCTGGCGCTGCTGGAGCAGGACCCGCTGGCCGACAAGGGCGGGATGGAAGGTGCACTGTGGAATTACATCACGCTGCTGAAGGGAGCCGGACGCCACGACGAGATCCCGCCGCTGGAGCGGCGTCTGGATGCGCTCCACCGAACCACGGCGGCCACCGCAGCGGGCCCTGGCGAGAAGTGGGATGCGCTCTGGATGCTGATCAGCCAGGCGCAAAATGAGAAGCGATGGGAAGAGGCGGAGAAGCTGTGCCGCGAGGCCCTGGCCCTCAACGATTCCCTGCCCAAGGAGGATTCCCGCCGCGTCCAGAGCTACCTGAACCTCGCCAACCTCTATCAGCTACAGGCGCGCGCCAAGGATGCGCAGACGGCGCTGGAACAGGGGGTCGCCGCAACCGAGAAGGCCGGCCTCCACACCCCCATGGCCCTGGCCCTCTACGATTCGCTTGCCGGCGTCAAGATGGTCGCCGAGGATATGGAGGGCGCCGAATCCGAATTGCGGCGTGCCGTGGCGCTGCGCGAAAAATGGGGCCTCCCGGCGGACGCCATCGAGCTAACGAGCCTCGCCCACGCCTTGCGATTGCGCGGACGCAACGAGCAGGCGATCGAGATCGCGCTGCGCGCGCTTCGCATCAGCGAGGTGGAGAACGGCTCCGATGCCATGGCGCTCACCTCCCCGCTGGGGGCCCTGGGCCTGAGCTACGAAGGCGCCAAGAAGTGGGACGAAGCCGAGCGTACCTACAAGCGCATCCTGGCCATCGAGGAGAAGCAGTTTGGCCCCTCTCATGTGGTCTTGGGAGGTCCCCTCACGCACCTGCTCTCCGTCTACCGGAAGGCTGGACGGGCGGAGGAGGCGCGGCAGGTGGAGGCCCGCATGAAGGCACTGCAAAGTCAGCCACCGCAATGAGTGGAGTCGCCTCAGCCGGCCCCCGCCGCATCTAACTATGGAGGGGCTCGCGATGGAACTCATGCCCAGGGAGTACTACGTCGGCTGGGGGACGCTGGCGCTGCTCAACGCGGGCCTGGCGCAATCGAAGAACCGCAGCGGGCTGATCTGGTTCCTGGTGTCGCTCTTCTTCGGGCCGCTGGCCACGCTGGTGCTGGTGCTGCTGGGGCCGGTGGGGTGACACAGAAGCAGTTTGCTTGTGTGCATGCGCGGGAGCGAGACGCTCCCGCCACAGCCGCCGAGATGGCGGCGCTACTCTAGCGGTGCCGGGCGCGCTTCGCCTTCCCTACCTTCTTGGCTTCGGCGGCGGCCTTCATGACGGTTTTCTTCATGCGGTTGGCGCCGGCCCAGTAGAGCGAGAGCTCGTGGCCGTCAGGGTCGTCGAGGTAGGCGTGGCGCCAGCCCCAAGGCATCATGCGCGGCATCTGCGTGATGTACACCCCCTTCTGCTGCAGCTTCTTGCAGAACTCATCCAGTTCGCGGATCTCGAAGTAGAGGCGCACTCCCTCGCTGGACACCGGGGCGCCCTCGTTAGCCAGATGCAGGGCGATGGTGCCGTCGCCGCCGGGCGCCCGCAAGCGGGCGTACACCGGCTTGCCCTCGAAGCGGAACTCCTCGATGAGCTTCAGGCCCAGCATGCCGGAGTAGAAGCGCGAGGCGCGAGCCACGTCGCGGGCATAGATCATGGCGTGGTTGAAGGTGAGCTTTGAGACCTCGGGCTTGGCGCTGGGCTTGGTTTTGGGGGCTGCCGCTTTCTTCTTCGCTTTCTTCGCCATATTGGAGAATCCGCTTCCGCGCCAGTATCATCGGATGGTTTGTGGGCGTCAAGGAGCGTTGATGACAAACCGAGGTCCTTCGACTCGGGTTTCCCGCGCTGAAGAAAGCGCGCGGGAGCCCTCCCTCGCTCAGGATGACAGGCTCTAAATGACGGCCCCTAAGATGACAACCTCTAAAAGACGGCCCTTGAGATGACAGCCTCTAAAATGACAGCCCTAAATATGATGTCAGCGTCTAACAGGTCGCGGATGTGAAGAAAGCGCTCGCTCATCTCACGCAAGCCGACCCGGTACTGGCGGGCGTGATCGCGCGCGTGGGGCCCATGAAGATGCCGCGCATCCCGGCGACCTTCCACTTCGTGGTGCGCTCCATCGCCTTCCAGCAACTGCACCGCAACGCGGCCAAGACCATCTTCGACCGCCTGGTCGCAGCCGCGGGCAACGGGCCGGCGCTGACGCCCGAGGCCATCCTGAAGCTCTCGGCGCAACGCATGCGCAAGTGCGGGCTCTCGCGGCAGAAGCTGAGCTACATCCGCGACCTGGCGCGGCGTACGCGCTCGGGAGAAATCGAGTTCGCCAAGCTGCCGCGCATGTCGGACGCCGAGGTGATCGAGCACCTGACGCGGGTGAAGGGCATCGGGATTTGGTCGGCGCAGATGTTCCTGCTGTTCACGCTGCGGCGGCCGAACGTGCTGCCCTCGACCGACTTCGGCATCCAGAACGCCATCCGCCAGGCCTACGGCAAGCGCAGGCTGCCCAAGCCCAAACACGTGGAGAAGCTGGGGCGGGCCTGGCATCCGTATTGCTCGGTGGCCAGCTGGTATCTGTGGCGATCGCTCGACAAAAAAGTTTAACCACCCTTCGACTCCGCTCAGGGCAGGCTACGGACACGAAGGAACACGAAGGAAGGTGAAGCAAGAGGCCTTCGTGAACCTTTGTGCCCTTCGTGGTTCACGCTTTTGGTATTCTTATCCGCCGTGCCCAAGGAAAAGAAAATCCGCGTGCTGGTGGCCAAGCCCGGGCTGGACGGGCACGACCGCGGCGCCAAGGTGATAGCGCGGGCGCTGCGCGACGCCGGCATGGAAGTGATCTACACCGGCCTGCGGCAGACGCCGGAGATGATCGTGACCGCGGCGCTGCAGGAGGACGTGGACGTGATCGGCCTCTCCATCCTCTCCGGGGCGCACAACGCCATCGTGCCGCGGGTGACCGAGCTGATGCGCGGCCACAAGATGGACGACGTGCTGCTGCTCATCGGCGGCATCATCCCCGACGAGGACATGGCGGGCATGAAGAAGGCGGGTGTGAGCGGCATCTTCATCCCCGGCACGCCCATGGACGAGATCGTCCAGTTCATCAAGAAAAACGCCAAGGCGCGCGGCGTGCCCACCTAAGGGCGTGCTCCACTAGCCACTCGCGCGCGCGGCTGCTATTGTTGTGGGCTTTCCGCGCCCAGCGCCCTCTCATGCCCGACGACATCGCCAACGTCCTGCAATCGAAGGTAGACGCCACCTCGGAGCGCTTCGAGAAGAACATGCGCGCCATGGCGGACCGCGTGGCCGCCATGCACAACGAGGAAGAAAAGATCCGCGAGGGCGGCGGCGCCGACAACATCGAGAAGCAGCACAAGAAGAAGCGGCTGACGGCGCGCGAGCGCATCGCGCTGCTGCTCGATCCGGGGACGGACTTCTTCGAGCTGGGCCTGCACTGCGCCTTCGGCATGTACGAAGAGTGGGGCGGCGCGCCGGCGGCGGGCGTGGTTACCGGGCTGGGACGCGTGCACGGACGCCTGCTGATGCTCATCGTCAACGACGCCACGGTCAAGGCGGGCGCCTTCTTCCCCATGACCGCGAAGAAGGTCATCCGCGCCCAGAACATCGCCATCGACAACCACATCCCGACCATTTACCTGGTGGACTCCGCCGGCGTCTTCCTGCCGCTGCAGGAGGACGTGTTCCCCGACACGGACGACTTTGGCCGCATCTTCCGCAACAACGCGGTGATGAGCGCCATGGGCATCCCGCAGATCTCCGCGGTCATGGGAATGTGCGTGGCCGGCGGCGCTTACCTGCCGCTGATGTGCGACCACCTGCTGATGACCGAGGGCTCGGGCCTGTTCATCGCCGGGCCGGCGCTGGTGCAGGCGGCGATCGGGCAGAAGGCGTCGGCGGAGGAGCTGGGCGGCGCCAAGATGCACTCCCAGATCTCGGGCACGGTCGACTTCCGCGAGGCCGACGACCCCGCCTGCATCACGCGCATCCGCTCGCTCATCGAGAAGATGGGCTACCGCCGCAACTCCATCTACGACCGCAAGAAGCCGCTGCCCCCCGCCTTCGCCGCCGAGGAGCTGTATGGCATCTTCGAATCCGACCCGGCACGCCAGTACGACATGAAGGAAGTGATCGCGCGCCTGGTGGACGCCAGCCGCTTCGACGAGTACAAGGCGGAGTACGGCGAGACCGTGCTGTGCGGCTACGCGCGCATCGGGGGGTTCGCGGTGGGCCTGGTCGCCAACCAGAAGAAGCACGTGCAGCAGACCGACCGCGGCGGCAACAAGCGCGTGGAGTTTGGCGGCGTGATCTATACCGAGTCGGCGGAGAAGGCGGCGCGCTTCATCATGGACTGCAACCAGAACCTGGTGCCGCTGGTCTTCCTGC
>CBRAFF010000039.1:0-9262 GCA_967755155.1 uncultured bacterium | reverse complement strand
GCCCGTCTCCTGCATGGCCGGCAGCAGCGTTGCCGTGTCGGTGCCGAAGTAGATGACGGGGACGCCGGCGGCCTGGGCGCGCTGCACCAGGTCGGCGGAGTGCGGCAGGACGTAGCGGCGGTAGTCCTCGGGGCTGAGGCAGCCCACCCAACTGTCGAAGATCTGAAGGACGTCGGCGCCGGCGCGCGCCTGCTCGGCAAGAAAGGGCGCAAGCACCGCGACCAGCTTCGTCATTAGTTCATTCCATACCTTGGGCTCGCGGTACATGAGTTTCTTGGTCTCGGCGTAGCTGCGCGAGGAGCCGCCCTCCACCATGTAGCTGGCCAGGGTGAAGGGCGCGCCGGAGAATCCGATGACGGGGAGGCGCGCGCCGAAGTGGCAGGCGACGCGGCGGATGGACTCGGCCACGTAGCCCAGGTCACGGGCGCCGTCCGAGCGCAGGCGAGCGACGTCGGCGGCGGTGCGCACGGGTTTTTCCACCACCGGGCCCTCGCCCGCTTCGAAGTGGAAGTCCAGGCCCATGGGCTCGAGCGGCAGCAGCAGGTCGGCGAAGATGATGGCGGCGTCCACCCCCAGTTTTTCGGCGGCGGTGATGGTGACCTCGGCGGCGAGTTCGGGGTCCTTGCAGATCTCGACCAGGGAATGGCGGCTGCGCACCGCGCGGTACTCGGGCATGTAGCGCCCCGCCTGGCGCATGAACCAGACGGGAGTCGAGTCCACGGGCAGGGACTTGCAGGCGCGGACGAAGCGGGAATCAGGCGCAGACATGCGCCTAAGACTTTAGCATCCCGGCGGAGCGGCGAGGCTAGGCGGGGGCCTGCGCGCCGCCGGCGAAGGCGCGCACGGCGTCCTCCTCGGTGGCGAAGACCTCGAAGACTTTGAGCAGGCCGGTGATCTGGAGGACGTGCTGGACCTTGGGGCTGAGGCAGCAAAACTTGATGTCGCCGCCGGCGCGGCGGGCGGAAACCACCATGCCCACCACGCGGCCGATGCCGCCGCTATCCATGTCGCGCGCGCCGGCCAGATGAAGGACGAGCCGCGGCGTTTCCTCAAGCGCGGCATTCACGCGCTCGCGCAGGGCGTCGGCTTCAGGGCCGTAGATGATGCGTCCACGGCAGCGGAGGACGCGGACATCGCCTTGCGCGGAAACTTCAATCTCAAGCCGCATCGGAGACTCCCCCGGGAGCCCCAGGCCGGAATCGGGCTTCGAAGCGGCTAAGCTAACAGGCAGGGCCAGGGTTTCGCAAATCCGGCAACGCGGTACCCCACGTTCGCGCCGCGGGTTTCGGCGCTAACGTGGCTGCAGCGTGTTGCTCCAGCTTCTCGAAAGCGACACGCCAGCATTCACGGCCGGGTGAGGACGGTCTGGTAGGGGTCGAGCAGCAGCCTGGTGGCGCCGGGAGGCGCGGGAAGGCGGAAGGAAGTTTCCGGGCCGTCGGCGAAGACCTGGCCGAGGAGCACCGCTTTCCCGCCGCCGCGGCCGGCGGCATACACGGGGACCACGGTCACCAGGCTCTCGGGCGCTTCTTTTTGCGCGATGGTCCCGGTGACCACGTACGCTCCGCCGTGGCGCGCAAAGCGCACGTCCCGCAGCTCCAGCCGGGGCAGAGCGGTGCCCTCCACCCATCCGGAAAAGAACCAGTCGAGCGAGGCGCGGCCCTCGTAACGGAGGGAGGGAGGAAGCGCCTCCTCGAAGGCGCGCTGCAAGTCGGCGGTGGAGAGTTGGCGGCCCTGGAAGCGCTGGTGCAGCTTGGCCAGCGCCTGGAAGAAGCGCTCGTCGCTCTCCGGGGGCCGGGCGCCCCGGCGTGTCGCGGCCGCGGGGGGAGCGCTGCTCGCGTCGCGAAGCATGGAGCGCAGCATGTGGAAGAGCCAGGTGCCGCGGCCGTAGGCCACCACGTCATAGCCGTCGGGAAAGCGCGAGGAGGCCAGACGCGCGCCGGCCGTGACCGGGCCGGCGTCCTTCATCAGCAGGCCTCCCTTGCTCTTGTGCGCCAGGTCGAGGCGATATTGCTGGAGGACGGCGCGAAAGTCCGCGGGGCGCTCCGCCTCGATGGCCAGCAGGGCGGAGTAGTTGGCCAGCCCCTCCATCACCCACTGGTCGTGATAACCCTTCCACAAGACCGAGTCGCCCCACCACTGGTGCGCGGTCTCATGGGCCAGCATCAGGCGCTCGTAAAGGATGGCGTCGAAGCTGTCGGCGTGCGGGCGCGAGGGGTCCGACGCCGGCAGGAAGGCGTAGCTGGAGAGGAAGACCAGGCCGGGCCATCCCTGGCTGCGGCGCCCGGGCATCTGCGCAATGCTCAGCGAGCCGTAGGGAAAGGGCGCGATGCGCTGGGAAAGGAATTCGATGGTGCGGGCGGCGCGCTCGGCCACCACGTTGGCGTTGGCGGCAGGGTCGGGCGGCGGCAGGGTCACTTCCACGGGCGCAGGCGCGCGGTCACGGAGGGTCGGCCGCGGGATGACCAGGGTCTTGCGCTGCGGAAAGGCGCTTTCCATGGCGTGGGTGGCGTAGGTATCCACCGGGACGCCGCCGGCGCTGGCGGAACTGGCCACGTACTGGCCCAGGTTGAAGCCGGCCAGAGGGATGGGCCGCTCGGAGACCCAGCGTGCCACCTGCTCCCCGGCGGCCGCGTTGTAGGAGACGCGCTTGCCGGTAGCCAGCAGGGTCCAGGCCGAGGGATAGCGGAACTCCATGTCGAAATCGGCCATGGCGGGGCCGAGGTTGGGATACCAGGCGCCGCGTGCGCCCACGTACATCAGGCCTCCCCCGGCTTCGGAGAGCACCGGGCCGGAGTAAAGGAAGCGCAGGGTCAGGGTCTGGCCGGCGGCCGGGGGGCGGGGGAGGACGACGGCGATGACGTCATTGCCGCGGCGGGCGAGCTCGCTGCCCTCGAGCGATTCGTTCTGCAGGACCTCCACCGGCTGGCCGTCGGCGGTGACGGAGTGGACGCGCAGGTAGCGCGAAAGCTCGAAGATCCAGACGCGGCGGCCGTGCCCGCCGGCCCGCAGGGCCAACTGCGTGTCGGCCTCCAGCTCGCGCGAGGGCAGGACGCGGGCGCGGATCTGGTAGGCGGAAACGCGCAACGGCTCCGGCCCCGCGGCGGCCGGCTGCGGCGCGCGGCGCGAGCGCATGGGGAAGGCCGTCCACACGTCGTAAAAGCGCGCGCCTTCCTGGTAGCTCATCTGTCCGGCGGAGATCTGCTCGCCGCTCGACGCGGTGTCGAAGATGACGTCGAAGGTGCCCAACCGCTCGCCGCTCAACCGCGCGTGTAGCATGCGGTCGGAGCCGGGAGCGGAGGTCAGGCTGAGCAGCAGCCGCAGAACGTCCGAGGCCGCCAGGGTGCGCGCCGCCGGGTTCCAGCGCTCGACGAACTGCGCCGGAGTCTCCCGTTCCCGAGGCTCGGCGTCCTCGGGGGCCACCGGGACCGCCGGCTTGGGCCGCAGCCCGGGCAGGAGCTGCTGGTAGGTGTCGTCGTCGAAGCGGAAGTAGGCGGTGGAGAACTTCTCGCTGAGGATGGCGGAGCCGGTGAAGCGGGCGAGCGATTCGCGCTCCACCTGGCTGGGCGGCGAGAGCAGGATCTCGCCCTCGCCCTCGAAGAAGGCGCCGGTGATGCGGCCGTCCACGCTCTCGGTGAAGGCCAGCGTGCCGTCGCTCAAGGAGATGTGCAGGTCCTCGCGGTCGAGGGCGGCATCGCGCACCGTGTACACCCGCTGGGCATCGAGGCCGAGGTTGCTCAGCCGCCGGTAGAGCTGCGCGGCCGGCGAGGGAGCGGGAGCTTCCTGGGCCGCCAGGGCCGTGGCGCCCAGTGCGAGCAGGAGCAGCACTGCCGAGCCAGCGACGGTCCGGGGCCGGAGGGTCATTTCAATATCCGCCGCGCATCTTTGTTAGAATGCGCCTCAGTGCGGGTTCCTGTCATTCTATTCATCACTTTGGCTCTGGCGGCGCAGGCGGAGACCATCCACCTGAAGAGCGGCCGCACCATCCTGGCCTCGAACGTCCGCGAAACCAACGGGCGCATCGAGTGGGAGGTGGGCGACAACACCTATTCCATCGCCAAATCCCTGGTCGAGCGTATAGACACCGGAGGGGCGCCCGTCGTCTCGCGTGGGTCGGGGCAGGAGATCGAGGTGACGCCGCCCACCGAGCGCGTGGCCCACGCCGAGGAGTACTCCGGGCGCGTGGTGGTCGAGGGCCGGGTGGACGCGGCCCGGCTGGCGGCGGTGGAACAAGAGGGCTTCCCGGAGAACTCGGCGGCGGCCTACTACGCCGCGTCGGAGCACGAGTACACCCACGGCAACCTGGAGCAGGCGCGACTCTACCTGGAGCGGGCGCTGAGCTTCACGCCCACGAACTCCATCCTGCTGAACAGCCACGCCTACGTTCTGCTGTCGCTGGGGAAGACCGCCGAGGGGTTGAGCCAGGCGGAACGCGCCACGCGGCTGGCGCCCAACTCCGCCGACGCCTTCAAGATCCTGGGCATGGCGTATTACAAGTCCGACAAGACTCCGGCGGCCATCCGCGCCTGGAGGCGGTCGCTCGAGCTGCGGCCGGACCGGCAGGTGCGCGAGTATCTGCGCAAGGCGGAGCGCGAGCAGACGGCGGAGAGCCAGTTCGGCCAGGAAGAGACCGGACACTTCACGCTGCGCTTCGAGGGCGCGCAGACCCCGGCGGCGCTGCGGCGGGATATCCTGGCCACGCTCGAAGCCCATTACAGCGAGCTCTCCGGGCAACTGGGAGTCTCGCCGCGGGAGAGCATCCCGGTCATCCTCTACACCGGCCAGGCCTTCTTCGACGTCACCCAGGCGCCGGGATGGGTGGGCGCCATCAACGACGGCAAGCTGCGCATCCCCCTCGAGGGCGTGAGCAGCGTGACGCCGGAGCTCTCGCGGGTGCTGAAGCACGAGCTGGCGCACTCCTTCATCGCGCAGATCACCCTCAACCGCTGTCCCACCTGGCTGAACGAGGGCGTGGCCCAGGCCCTGGAGCCCAAGAGTTCCGCGGGGCACGGGCGGGCGCTGGCGCGGATGTTCGCCTCCGGGTCGCACATCCCGCTGAACGGGCTGGAGGGCAGCTTCAACCGCTTCCCCACCCAGCGGGCGGTGGTGGCGTACACCGAATCGCTGGCGGCGGTGGAATACATCCGCGACACCTACGGGATGAGCGACGTGGTGCGCATCCTGGAGCGCATCGGACAGGGAAGCTCGACCGAGGCCGCCCTGCGCTCGACCATCCACGCCGGCTACGCCGCGCTGGAGGAAGAGATCGCGGAGTACCTGAAGCGGACCTACGGCATCTGAGGATGAACCGTCTGGTCAGCGCCTGAGAAACCCCCACCCTCCGCCAAAACCGGGCGGAAGGGGTGGGGCAACCCCAGAAGTCAGGGTGATGGAAAGGGTGGGCCAGCCCCCTACCGCGAAGCGGTTGAGTGCAATATTTCCTATCGTCCCATGAGTTTAGGTAGGAACGACGTTTTCCCGTGAGAAGGTCTTGACTGTGAAGCGATCGGCGTTTACCCTGACCGCGTCCCCCGCTTAGAGCCGCTTGAGCGCAGGAAGAAGTGATGAAGCGCACCACAGCCGCCGCCGTCGCGCCCTTGGTACTCCTTCTACACGCGGCACTCGTACCGGCGCAACTGAACAAGCCCACCTTTGTCGGTCGGATGAGTGCAAGCAGCAAGACGAATGGGCCTTACGAGTTGACCGCGGCCGATATGCGCACGCTGCTTGGTTCACCGATCCGGCCCGGTGTGATTCGGGACGACTTGAGCGCGGACAACCTCGTCGCCATTACCCGCAACCTGCCGCGAGTCAACGTGACTGAAGCGCGGTTCGCTGGAGCTGCCGCCGAAGGAGGCGCTGTCCGGCGACGAGCGTTCGTGCCACTAGCGCCACAACCCCCACCCCCGCCAACTCAAACGCCCGCCGCGGCTGTGAGCTGGGAAGCTCCCGACATGAGTGTGGGCAACCCACCCGATCCACAGATCGCTGCGAGCCATTCGCACGTGGTCGTGGTCACGCAGCAAACACTGGCGTTCTACGCCAAAGACGGCACGCAAGTGGGAAAAACGAGTTTTGTTTCTTTCTTCAGCAAGATGGGGCTGAACAACGGCACGGTGAACGGCAGTGAAGTTCAGTCCGACCCGCGCCTCATCTTCGATGCGTATCGCAATCGCTTCTGGGTGATACACGGCGCCGGCAACGGCATGTGGCTGACGAATGCCTCCGATCCCAAGACGGTTCGAGGCCGAATCTACGCTGCTGTCTCGAAGACGGAGAACCCGTTGGACGGCTGGTGGTTGTACTGGTGGGACGCGGTCGCAGAATGGAACAAGCCGGGTTCTCTCGTTTATCAGCCGGGCGACGGAGCCGATTATCCTTCGATCGGCATCGACCCGGTCGCTTTCTACCAGACCATCATCGTCAAGAACGCGATTACAGGTCGAGCCTACTCGTGGGTTGTGATCAAGCCGGCCGACCAGCTCGCCAAAGGCATCGCCGCGGATGGATCGCGGTACATTTTCAAAGATCCGAACGGAAACTTTTTCAATGGTATCGTGCAGCCTACGGTGCATCACGGACCGACAGGACGCGCGTACTTCGTGGCACGCTGGGGTGCAGACCAACTGCTCGTCTGGTCCGCTTCAAACGTGCTGCAAAGTCCGGCATTCAGTCACGTGACGGTCACCTTGACCAACTCCCTCGGCATGAGTGCCCCGTTTGGCGCTCCTCAGAACGCGCCGCTGAAAGGTTCGACGGGGACTATTTACATGACGAACCTCGGCACCACGCCACTCAAGGCCGTGTATCGCGGCGGATTCCTGTACATCGTCGCCATGGATGCGCGTGACTGGTTCAAGGATGGCAAGATGCTGACTTCGATTCGTCTGGTGCGGTTGCCGGTCAACGGCTTCCCCGCCATCGTGACCTCACCACCCGGCTACATCAATCGAGTGTTTGGCATGAACAACATCATTGATGATCAGCCCAAAGTGGACCGCATGTTCTACGGTTGGCCTGCCGTCGAGGTCAACCGCAACGCGGACATGGTCGTCGTGTATGCGCGCTCGGGAACCAGCATCTATCCTGAAGTTCGCTTCAGTGCGTACTACCATGGCGAATCCGACATTCGGCCCAGTCGACTGCTGCATCAGGGCGAGGCGTCGTATCCGGCCAGCGGTACGGCGCGCTGGGGCGACCTCGGCGGCGCCTCCGTCGATCCGGAGGATGACCGCTCGATCTGGATCGTGCACCAGTATGCCAAGCCGGGCGGCTACGGCATTTGGGTTGGCAAGGTGTCGCCGTAAACGCCACCGTTTGACGTTGAGCTGTGCGCTGAGCAGGGACCGAGAAGCGGCGTTGCGCGCTTCCCGCAAGGGTGGGCGGGATTGACGCCATCCCAGTTGGCCCAAAAAAACAATTGACAATCATTGATTGTTGAGATATAAGTGTGTACAGTAGATTATCGCAAGGATAAGCTGGTTCGGTCTTTCAAAAGGCGTCCCACGCAGTCCGGCCCCGATCCGTCCGGATATCCGTCGGATCTCGACGGATTTGTGGCTGTAACCTGTTGATTCCAAACGACAGGGGTGGAGGGGGCCTAGCCCATCGCGTGATCGAGTGACCGGGTCATCGGGTGATTTGTCCGGGGTTGGTCAATGTTCTTACTGGCAACTGGCCACTGACAAAACTGGCAACGGCCCACTAAGTCCTTTGAAAAACGGTACTTACCTCTAAGTCTTTTAGATCATCGGTACTGGACGGTAGAGCCGTCGTAAGCCGTTGATTCCACGTGGGGGCTGGGGGGGCGGGTAAGTCGACCTCTTGGGTCGCTGGCGCACGCCCGCGGGCTGTGGTATTTTCTCGTCGTCCCCCTGACAGGAAACTGATGCGTTTGCCATTTCTCCAGGCGACTGTGGAGCGCCCGCTGCGGCAGCCTGCGCCCCCGCTGCTGCCCACGCTGCCGGCGGTGGGCCTGGCCGCGCTCTACCGCGGAGCCCGCCTGGGCGGCGACTTCTACGACTTCGCCGTCACCCAGAGCGGCCGCCTGGTCTTCCTGCTGCTGGACATCGCGGGCCAGCGCGGCGAGGCGCTGGACATCGCCGCCTCCGTCCAGGAGCGCTTCCGGGAGCAGGCGCCGGAGCTGTTCCGCGGCGAGGACATGAACCAATCGGACGCGATGAGCGAACTGGGCGTGATCATCAACCGCGCCATCCTGAAGACCGCGGAGGGTGTGCGCCATGCCCCCGGCTTCCTGGCCTGTTATGACCCCAAGCCGGGCACGCTGACCTACCTGAACGCCGGCCACACGCCGGCGCTGCTGAAAGACGGCGAGGGAGTGACGGAGCTCCAGGCCAACGGCATCCCGTTCGGGCTTTTTTCCCACGCCAACTACGATGCCGGATTCGCCGCGATGAGCCCGGGCGCGGCCCTGCTGCTGGTGTCGAAGGGGCTGGTGGAAAGCCGCCACCGCTCGAAGGAGTTCGGCCTGAAGCGGGTGATCGAGGTCCTCCAGGCGGGGGAATTCCACGACGCCGGGGAGCTGTGCGCCGCGGTCCTGGCAGCGGTGGAGACCTTCACGCGCAGCGCCACGCCGGAAAACGACACCACCGCGCTGGCGCTCACGCGCCCCCCAAACTGAGACACGGCCCGCGCGCCGGCCTGTTGCCCTGACTTTCTTCCGGTGCTAGCATTCGGGCTCCCCCAGCGAACCACCCTCGGTTCGCGCGCGCGGGAGGCTCGCGCATGAACAAGAAAGCCCTGATCCTCGCCGGCATCGTGCTGGCGGTGCTGGTGCTGGCCGTAGTGGCCCTCCCCTTCTTCGTGGATGTGGACAGCTTCCGCCCCGCCATCCGGGCGGAGATGGGCTCCGCGCTGGGACGCGAGGTCGAGATCGGCAAGCTGCGATTCTCCTGGATGTCCGGGGGCATCACGGCGGAGGACGTCTCCATCGCCGACGACCCGGCCTTCAGCCCCGCCTCCTTCGTGCGCGCCAAGTCGCTGGAAATCGGCGTGGACATGATGCCGCTCATCTTCTTCCGCTCCCTGCATGTCCGTTCGCTCACCATCCAGGACGCGGAGGTCACGCTGCTGAAAAACCCGGCGGGCAAATGGAATTTTTCCACGCTGGGCAGCGCCGAGAAAGCGAAGGAGAAAAAGCCGCCTTCCGCGGCCGGCGACTTCTCCGTGGGCGTCCTGACCATCGAGGACAGCCGGCTCACCGTGGGGCGGACGGGAGCGCGCGGCAAGACCCACACTTATGAGG
>CBRAFF010000038.1:0-9275 GCA_967755155.1 uncultured bacterium | reverse complement strand
TCAGAAGTCCGGCTGCGCTCCTTGCCGCGGGTGTAGGGGACGACGCAGTAGGCGCAGAACTTGTCGCAGCCTTCGATGATGGTGATGTAGGCGCGGTAGGGGTTGGTGCGCTGGGTGAACTCGGTCTCGAAGGTCTCGCTCGTCTGGCGGTCGTCGAGTCCGGTGACGCGCCGCTTCCCTGCCCCGAGCTGCACCAGCATCTGGGGCAGGTTGCGGTAGGAGGCGGAGCCGGCGACCAGGGAGACGTGTGGGGCGCGCTCGAAGATCTTCTCGCCCTCCTGCTGCGCCACGCAGCCCAGGACGCCGAATGTTTTCCCCTGGGCGCCGAGCTTCTTGAACTCGTCCAGGCGGTGGAAGACCTTTTGCTCGGCTTTGTCGCGGATGGAGCAGGTGTTGTAGAGCACCAGCCCGGCTTCCTCCTCCGTGGGCACTTGCCGGTACCCCTGCGCGAGGAGCGTGCCCACGACCTTCTCCGAGTCGTGAACGTTCATCTGGCAGCCGAAGGTCTCGAGATAAAACGTCTTGGGCGAGATTTCCGGCATGGGAACCCCGAGTATATCGCAGCGCCGCGGGCTAACGCGGGGGCCCGAAGCGGAAGGGCAGCCGGCGCAGGGCGGTGATCTTCCGGATCTCGAAATCCGGGCGCTCCATCTCGCCCGTCGGCTCCTGCGCGGCGAACTCGCCGTGGCGGATGCGGACGGTGTGCATGCCCAGCTCCTTCCCTGCCCGAATCTCGGTGGCCGGGCGGTCGCCCACCACCAGCACCCGGGCAGGGTCGGACTCCACGGTGCGCAGGATGGAGCGAAACACCTCCGCTTTGGTAAGGACCGGGCCGCGGTCGGCGTAGAAGACGTTTTCCACGGCGGGCTCGCCTTCCAGGCCCAGAGCCGCCACCTTGGCGCGCTGGGTGTCAGGGTCGCCGAAGCTGACGATGAAGTTGCGCACGCCGCGGCCCTTGAGGTAGCGCAGCAGGCCGAGGGCGCCGGGGAACAAGTGCAGCCGTCCGACGGGAGTGGAGAAGTAGGCGTCCTGCGAGGTCTGGCGCACGTCCTGGGGAATGGGCACGCCGAGCTGGCGGCCGACCTCCAGGTCCACGTATTCCAGGCGGGGGTCGATCTCCAGGGCGGCGAGGCGGAGCTTCAGGATGTCCTCGGCGGAGGCGGGCAGTCCGGCGGCGGCCAGGGCGCGGCTGGCATTGCGATGGGCGGCGACCACGCGCTGCCCGAAGCAGTCGTAGAGGGTATCGTCGAGATCGAAGAGGACGACCGTGATGATGGGGCGGGGCGTGCGGCGGAGCGGGCGGGGACGGGGGCGAGGCTTTGGGGCAGGACGCTTCCGGCTTCCGGCCCGGGAGGCGGGTCTAGCCGAACGACTCGACAGCTTGCGCCTGGTCATCGAAGATCTCGAACAGGTTGATCAAGCCCACGATCTTGAGGGTCTGCACCGCCAGCTTCGAGGGGTTCACCAGCTTGAGCGCCCCGCCGCGCTGCTTGGCGGAGGTAAGGGAGCGCACCAGCACTCCGATGCCGCTGGAGTCGATCATGGGCACCGCGGCCACGTTGACCACGATCTGGTTCTCGCCGGCGTCGAACAACTGCTCGATGGCCTGGCGGAAGCCATCCACCGGCTCGCCGATCTTCAAGTCGCCGCGCAGTTCGATGACGTGCACGTCGCCGTATTTTCGAACGCTGATGTCCAACGGTCGCCTCCGCGATTGCAGCTGACGGCTTCCGGGTTTTGGCGCGCCGCCCCCGGCCCGAAGCGGGCCAAAGCGGCAGGCGGGCGCGTTGACACCCGAGGTACCGTTTGTTAGAGTGCCCGCACAAATTAAGAGAACCACAGGAATTTTGCAAGTGCGCAGTCTCCCCTGCGCCCTAACTTCTTCATAACCCGTACTCTGGATGCAAACCGAAGGAGCCGCTTCGATGGCGACTCAAAGACCGGGCTTCGCCGTATCCCTGGCCGAATTCGCGGCCGCGCTGCTGTCGGAGCGCGAGGTGACCCCGCGGGCCCGCCTGATCGCGCACCAGGTGGCGGAGATGCTGCCGGGCGCGGCGGTAGCGGTCTACGTGGTGGAGGACCAGGATGCGCCCGCCTGGAGCGTCAAGGCCGCCGAGGGGGAGATCCAGGTGGCCGAGCAGGTGGTCGCCTTCGACGCGGGCACCCTGGGCGCGATCGGGGAGAGCAAGCAAGCGCGGGTCTTCCTGGGCAGCGAGCTCACGCGCGAGCAGTATTCCCACCTCAACCTGCGCCGCACCGTCGCTTCCCTGGCCTACGTCCCCATCCTGCTGGAGGAGTTGCTGCTGGGGGCCATCGAAATCGCCTCCTACGACCAGCCGACCGCCGAGTCCGAGCTGGCTCCGGTGGCGGAGGTGGCGGAATACGCCGCCCTCGCCCTGGCCACCGGCATCGCCTACGAGCGGGAGCGCAATACCCAACTGGAATCCATCACCCGCATCGCCCAGATGTACGACCTGGAGAAGGTGTTCAACGGCACCCTGGAGATGGACCAGCTGCTGCCCGTGGTGTGCTCGAAGTTCCAGGAAGTGATGAACGTGCAGGCGGTGAACCTGTGGCTGGTGAGCGGGGAGGGCTTGCTGCTCATCAACCGGGCGGGCGTGGATCCGACCATCGAAGTGGGCACGACGCTGAAGACCGGGGAGGGCATCGCGGCGGCAGTCTCGGATTCCGGCGAGGCCGTGCTGATCGACTCCGCCGACGACGAGCGCATCACTCAGCGCAACGAGGGCGTGGAGGAGGGGCAGATCCTTTCCCTGGTGGCGGCGCCGCTGGTGGAGCAGGGCAAGCTGGTGGGCGTGGTGGAGAGCATCAATCGCAGCGACGGAGAGCCCTTCGACGAAGACGACCTCTTCCTGCTGACCAGCATCAACGAGACCGCAGCCAGCGCCTTGAAAAACGCCAGCCTGCTGCAGGCCGAGCGCAAGGTGGAGATCCTGGAGGCGCTGGTGCAGGTGAGCAAGGAGATCACCTCCACCCTGAACCTGGAGCGAGTGTTGCAGGCGGTGGTCACCGGGCCCAGCGCCGTCATCCCCTACGAGCGCGCCTCCATCGCCCTGGAAGAGCGCGGCAAGATCCATGTGAAGGCGATCTCCGGCATGACCGAGATCAACACCTCCGACCCCGACGTCCGGCGACTGGACGACCTGCTGCAATGGGCGTCGCTTTCGGGGCAGGAGATGTTGATCGTCCAGAAGGACGACGAGGTCGACGACCCGCGCCCCGAGACCCGGGAGAAATTCAAGCGCTACTTCGAGGAGAGCGGCGTGCGCGCCTTCTATTCCCTGCCCCTGGCCGACGACCAGGGGCGGGTGGGCATCCTGGCCTTCGAGAGCACCGACCCCGACTTCCTCTCCGAGGCGCACCTGGAAATGATCAAGGTGCTGGCCGGGCAGGCCACGGTGGCGGTGCGCAACGCCTCGCTGTACCGGGAGGTGCCGTTCATCGGCATCCTCGAGCCCATCCTGCAAAGGAAGCAGCAGTTCCTGGCCATGGAGCATCGCCGGCGGCGGACCATGCTGCTGGCGGCGGCGGCGGTGGTGGTGGCCCTGATCGTGGTCCCACTCCCCATGCGGGTGGACGGCGTGGCCACGGTGGCTCCCTCGCACATGGCCAAGATCCAGCCGGAGGTCGAGGGCGTGGTGGCCCGGGTCCTGGTGGTGGAAGGACAAGAGGTGAAGCGGGGCACCGTGCTGGCGGAGCTGGAAGACTGGGACTACCGGGGGGCCAAGGCGGCGGCGGAAGCCAAGCGCAACGAAGCGGTGGCGCTGATGAACCGCGCCCTGGCCTCGAACGACGGCACCGAGGCCGGTATCCAGCGCGTGCAAGCCGACTACTGGACCGCGGAGGCGAAGCGGGCTGGAGAGCGGCTGGACCGCACCCGCCTGCGCTCGCCCATTGACGGCGTGGTCGCCACCCCCCGGGTGGAGAACCTGGTGGGCCGGCACCTGGAGTATGGCGATACCTTTGCCGACGTGGTGGATACCCGCACCGCGACCGTGGATGTTTCCATAGCGGATAACGACGTGGCCCTGCTGGAAGCCGGCGAGGACGCCGTGGTGAAGCTGGACGCCTTTCCCACCCATACCTTCAAGGGCAAGCTGGAGGTCATCAGCCCGCTCAGCCACGTGGAGGAAGAGCACCGGGTCTTCCACGCGAGAATCGCCGTGCCCAACAGCGATCCGGATGCGCTCATGCGTTCCGGCATGCAGGGGCGCGGGAAGATCGATGTCCGTTCGAGCTGGTATCCCGCCGGCTGGCGGCCCGCGGGATACGTGTTGTTCCGGAGTACGGCAATGTGGTTCCGCACGAAGCTCTGGTCGTGGTTCGGCTGGTAGGAGTCGGGCGGAAGGAATCCTGGGACTGGAGGACTAGCGTGGCCAAGCGTGCGGCGTTCACCCTGTTTCTGGCGGCGAGCCTGATGGCGTGGCTGGCTTGCGACAAGCCCAAGCCCGCCCCCGCCGGCGCTACCGCAGCCCAGCCCGCGCCGGCCCCGGTCGCGCCGCGGCAAGATTTCTTCGTCGCCTCCGGCCCCGTTGTGGTGGAGAACCAGGTGGACGTTCAGGCGCAGCGCGAGGGCGTCGTGGCCAAAGTCAACGTGGACGCCGGCACCATGGTGCGCAAAGGACAACTGCTGGGCACGCTCGACGACCGTCAGATCACCGCCGACAAAGAAGCCGCGGACGCCAAGGTGCGCAGCGCCGCCGCCGACCTCAAGGGATGGGAGGGCGAGGTGAAGGTGCTGAAATCCGACCGGGACCGGGCCGAGAAGATGTGGGAGGCGCAGCTCATCACCCAGCAGGCCCTGGAGCACGCGCGCTTCAAAGTGGAAGCGGACGAGTCCGAGGTGGAGCGGGCGCGGGAGAACCTGCTGACTGCGCAGGCCACCGCCCGGTCCCTGGCCCTGGAGCTGGGAAAGACGCGCATCCAGGCTCCCTTCAGCGGCGTGGTAGCGCGGCGCTACGTTCGCGCCGGCCAGCACGTGGCCATCGGCGACCGGCTGTTCTGGGTGACCGCGGTGGGGCCGCTGCGCGTGAAGTTCACGCTGCCGGAGCGTTTTCTCGGCCAGGTGAAGAAGGGCGATGAGCTGAGCGTGTCCTCTGCCGCCGACGACCAGCAGAAGCACACCGCCAAGGTGCTGCAGGTGAGCCCGGTGGTGGATCCCTCGAGCGGGACCATCGAAGTGCTGGCCGAGGTGATGGGCGCCGCCGCCGACCTGCGCCCGGGCATGACCGCCAACGTGCGCGTTCCCACCCCGAAATGAACCTTACCGAGGCCCTCAACACCGCTCTCCCCGAGATCCCCGCTCTCAGTGGCAAGGAACGCTATCCCAAGCTTCATCCCAAGCTGGTGGGCCGCGAGCAGCAGGAGGAGGGGCAGACGGTCATCAGCGCCGTCGTCTCCGGCAAGAACTGGCTCTACCAGTTCTCCCCTACGGAGTGGGAATTGGTGCATCTGTTCGATGGGGAGCGCTCCTACCAGGACGTCTCCGACCTGTTCTTCGAGCAGCACGGGATCCGCTACGACCCGGTGGAGATCCGGGAGATGGCGGCGAACCTGGACACCATGGAGTTCTGGTACAAGACCCCGCAGGAGCTGAACACCACCCTCACGCAGAAACTGGCCGACGGACGCAGCCAGGCCGCCAAGAAGAAATCCAAGTACGGCGACGTCTCCCACCTGCAGTTCTCCGCCTGGGACCCGGACGAGTGGTTCGACAAGATCCTGCCCTGGCTGGAGTTCACCTACTCGCGCTGGTTCACCATCGTCACCCTGCTCTCCTTCGTTTTCATGACCTACGTGTTCATCGACCGCTGGGCGGAGATCGGTTACGACACGCTGCAGTTCTACAACTTCACGGAGAAGGGCTTCTGGGACATCGTGGAGTTCTGGTTCCTGGCCTGCGCCGTGCTGTTCATCCATGAGTCGGCGCACGGGCTCACCTGCAAGCATTACGGCGGCCATGTCCATCGCATGGGCTTCCACCTCATCTACCTGACGCCGGCGTTCTTCACCGACGTCACCGAAGCCTGGGTGTACGCCAACCGCTGGCAGCGGGTGGTGACCATCGTCTCCGGCGCCTGGTCGGAGATGATCATCTGCGCCATCGCCACCGCCGTCTGGTGGGGGACGCCCTACGGCACCTTCGTCCACGATTTCGCCTACAAGGTCATCCTCATCACCGGGCTGGGGGTTCTGTTCTTCAACTGGAACCCGCTCATCAAGCTGGACGGCTACTACCTGGTCACCGAGATCCTGGCCCTGCCTCAGCTCAAGGAAGAATCCACCGCCTACGTCGCCGGCTGGGTGAAGAAGCACATCTGGCGCCTGCCGGTGGAGGTGCCCTACGTCCCCAAGCGCCGCCGCCTGGGCTACGTGGTCTACGGCATCCTCTCCGGCATGTACAGCTACACCCTGCTGTTCGTGGTGGCCCGCTTCGCGGGCAACATCGTGGGCAGCTTCATCGGGCCGGAGTGGGCCTTCATTCCGGCCATCGGAGCGGGCTACATGATCTTCCGCTCCCGCATCACCGTTCTGGTGAGGTTTATGAACACCGTATATCTGGACAAGAAAGATCGCGTACTGGCCCTGGCGACTCCGCGCAACAAGCTGATCGCGGGAGTGGCCATGGTCCTGCTGCTCATCCTTCCCCTGTCGCGGGAGACGGTGGAAGGGCGCTTCCTGCTGGAGCCGGCCAACCGGGCCGTGCTGCGCGCCGCCGTTCCGGGAACCGTGACCGAGGTGAACGCCGAAGAGGGCGCGAAGGTCGCGGCCGGGGAAACTCTGCTTCGGCTGCGCAACCTGACGCTGGAAACCGAAGCGGCGCGGACCCGCGCCGACTTTCGGGTGGCCACGGCGCGCGCTACCGAGGCCCAACTCCTCTACGCCGGCTATGGCACCGCCGACCGCGAGCGCCAGCAACTGGCGGAGCGCAGCCGCCTGCTCGAGAGCCAGGCCGCCATGCTCACCATCGCCAGCCCCATCGCGGGCCAGGTCATGACCCCGCGGGTCGCCGACCGCCTGGGCTCACGCGTAGAAGAGGGTACCGAACTGGTCGAGGTCGCGGATCTCTCGACTTTGCGCGCCCGCATCTACCTGCCGGAGTTTGCCGTGCGCAAGACCCAGGTGGGCGCCGGTGTCCGCCTGCTCCCCGACGCGGCCGCCATCTCCCTCCCGGGGAAGGTGCTCTCCGTGGCACCCGCTTCCTCCGAGCTGGAGGCTGGGCTGACCGAACACGCTCAGTACCGGGGCATCCGCCCGCCGACCTTCTACGCGGTGACCATCGAAGTCCCCAATCGCAAGGGAGAGCTGAAGGCGGGAATGGCGGGAACGGCCCTGATCACGGCCGGACGCCGCAGCGTCGCCGGCCTGGCGGCCGAGGCGGTGTGGGACTTCATCCGGCGCAAGGTCTGGTAGGTCCAGGATCCAATAGACAATAAAAAGGGGCCGCGGATGCTGCTTGCGGCCCCTCCCCCTTGTTTACAACCTCGTTTGCAGCTACGGCTGGCTGATTAGCTCAGACCCTTGCCGCCGCTCAGGCCTTTGCCACCGCTCAGACCCTTGCCGCCGCTCAGGCCTTTGCCACCGCTCAGACCCTTGCCGCCGCTCAGACCCTTGCCGCCGCTCAGACCCTTGCCGCCGCTCAAGCCCTTGCCGCCGCTCAGACCCTTGCCGCCGCTCAGACCCTTGCCACCGCTCAGACCCTTGCCGCCGCTCAAGCCCTTGCCGCCGCTCAAGCCCTTGCCACCGCTCAAGCCCTTGCCGCCGCTCAAGCCCTTGCCGCCGCTCAAGCCCTTGCCGCCGCTGAGACCCTTGCCACCGCTGAGCGACTTGGGACCCTGCAGGTCACGCTGCGCGGCTATGATGGCCTTCTTCGCGGCCGCGATGTTGCTGATCAAGCTCTTCTTCTCGATTGCCATGGTGATCTTTCCCTCTCGTGAAACTCTTTGGATTTAACTTGGCCTTCCCCTGAGCCCTGACTTCTGTTGCTTGCGCTGTTGCCTAGTGCAACGGGAATGCCAAACCTGGGCCGGAGGGCGAGGTTTTTCAGGTTCTATAGATTCAATAGTTTGCGGGCACGGGCACATCTGGTGGCAGGAGGGCGCTGGTGAAAAAGCCGACTGGAGTCAAAAATTAAACCCCCGCAGGGTAAATTTTTAACCCGTCTCAATCCGATACTTGCGGCAGAGGTACTTCATCTTCTGCGGGTTGATGCGCAGGAGGTGGGCGGCAGTCACTTTCTTGCCGCCGGCCCGGCGGAGCGCCGCCTGCAGGTAGGCGGCCTCGATGCGCGCCATCTCTTTGTCGAAGTCGATGCCCTTCTCCGGGATGAGCAGGGACTCGTGGCCCACGGTGCTGTCCATGAGGATCTGCTGCGGCAGGTGCTTGACGGTGATGGAGCCGCCTTCCACCATCAGCACCATGCGCTGGATGAGGTTCTCCAGCTCGCGCACGTTCCCCGGCCAGGAGTGCTCCTCCAGGATCTCCACCGCCTCGGACTCGAAGCGCTTGAGGGGAAGGTCGTTGGCGGCGCAGTAGATGCGCAGGAAGTGGTCGGCCAGCAGCGGCAGGTCGCCCTGGCGCTCGCGCAAGGGAGGCAGGAAGATGGGCACCACGTGGATGCGGTAATAGAGGTCCTCGCGGAACCTGCCTCCCCGCACCGCCTGCTCCAGGTCCTCGTTGGTGGCGGTGATGAGGCGGAAGTCCACCTTTTTGGTGCCGCGGCCGCCGATGCGCTGCACCGTGCGCTCCTCCAGCACGCGCAGCAGCTTGCTCTGCAGGGGCAGGGGCAGCGAGCCGATCTCGTCCAGGAAGAGGGTGCCGCCGTGCGCCGCCTCGATGTGGCCGGCGCGGGAGGCGTCGGCGCCGGTGAAGGACCCTTTCTCGTGCCCGAAGAGCTCGGCCTCGATGAGGGATTCCGGGATGGCGCCGCAATTGAGGCTGATGAAAGGCTGCTCGGAGCGGGGGCCGGTCATGACGATGGCCCGGGCCACCAGCTCCTTACCGCTGCCGCTCTCGCCGCGGATGAGGATGGTGGTGGTGCTGTCGGCCACGCGGGCGATGGCGTCGTAGACGCGGCGCATGGGCTCGCTGCCGCCGATGAGCTCGCAGAAGCTGTACTTCTGCGCGATCTGCTCGCGCAAGCGGCGGTTCTCGATCTCGATGTTGCGCAGGTCCAGGGCGCGCTCCAGTACCAGGCGCAGCTCGTCGAAATCCACCGGCGCCACGAAGAAATCGTCCGCCCCCGCCTCGGTGGC
>CBRAFF010000037.1:0-9672 GCA_967755155.1 uncultured bacterium | reverse complement strand
CAGGAAGTAGTCTACGTAGTCGGCGAGTTCTCCGGCATGGGCGCGGGCATTCTTCAGCGGCGGCACCGAATGCGCGTACTGGCTGTCCAGGGAGCGGGCGTACCCCACCACCAGCCAGGCCAGCGCGCCGGAAGCCTCCGCCTGATGCTTCACGGCGTAGGCCTCCACTCCGGCGTAGGCCGCGGAGGTGCGGTTGTCCAGAAGCTGGATGGCCATGGGCTTCAGGTCGGCGGAGGCGACAAAGGCCTGCCGCACCTGCTGCACCCGGGGCGGAACCACTACGGCGGGCTTGGCCGCCCGCTTCCTCACCGTCTTCTTTCGCCGCGAGGTCTGAGCGCGGGCAGGCGAGGAGCTGGCTGAGGTTTTCGCCGCTGGAGGTTCGCTCTGTTGACCGCCGGAAAGGGGAAGGATCAGGGACAGGAGAACCAGCGCCGCCAGCCAGGGATGTGTACGCACGGCAGCCTGTCTATCCGGGGAAATTCCCGCCCATGAGTGAGGCATCATTCTCCGCCAGGATGCGTATGACTTCCTGGGTGAAATAATCACCGCTGGCGGCCGGAGTCTGGCCGTAGCGCTTCTCGTAGGTCGAACGGCTCTTCTCGATGTCTTCCTTCAGGCGGTCGTAGAGGTCCCGCTTCTGCCGGCCCTCGCTCACCTTGGCCTGGTTGTAGAGCTTGATCTCATCCACCAGCAGCTTGGCGAAGCGCTTAGCTTTCTTGTGGACCTCCTGGTCCTGGGCCGGGATGGCGGGCTCTTCCGGCGCGGGCGGCGGAGGAGGCGGCGGCGGTGGAGGCTCGGGGGCGCGGGGCGGGGGCTCCGGCTGGGCTTCCCGCTCGGGTTCGGCGGCGGGAGCGGCTCCGCCGGCTTTGCGCAGGGCCAGCAGTTCCAGCCAGGAGCCGGCCGAGCGCACCAGCAGATGCAGGGCGGAAGGGTCGAGCGTGCCGTCGCCGGTGCCGGCGTCGGCGTAGACCAGAGCCGCGACCTTTTCCTTCACCACCAGGGGCAGGACCACGGCATTGCCGTCGGAGGGATTGCCTACCGCGGAAATGAACTTGGAATCGAACTCGGCAGCGGCGGCGGCGGCGGGCATGCGGTCCTGGAAGGCGCGCGCCGCCAGGCCGTCGGAGGTGTCGACGCTGAACTTCTTGATGCCGTCGTCGTCGTCGAAGCCGCGTGCCTGCCAGCCGGTGGCCGTGCCCCCGCGGATGACGAACAGCGCGGCGCGGCCGCTGAACTTGGCGGCCCCCTCGAGCAGGGCGCGCAGGATCTCCGGCTGCGCCTCGGCGTCCTGGATGGAGGAGACGGCGGAGTTCAGCACGTCCGTGGGCGAGCCGCCGGGGGGAGCGCCCACCACGCCCTCCAGCTGCTCCAGGACACGCTTGACGATGTCCTTGCGCAACTCCGCCCCGCGGGCCTCAAAGGCCTCCGTGACTGCGCCCTCCACGATGCTCTTGAGCTTCGAATCGGCCATGCGGCTGGGACGGTGAGCCGGTTTCGCGGCCGGGGAGTCCCCCAGCCGAAACAGACCCTGGCCGCGATTATAAGGGGTGCCGGGGGAGTGTCAAAGGCTCCTCGGCCCTATTCGACGATGATGGAACCCGCCATGTCATCGTGCCCGGGACCGCAGACGATGCTGCACTGGATGGGGTAGACGCCGCGCCGCTCGGCGTGGAAGGTGACAGTCACCGGACGGCCGGGCTGGACGGGCTGCCGCAGCTTGAAATCGGGGGCGTAGAAGCCGTGCTGGACGTCGGCGGTCGAGAGCTCCAGCGCCACCCAGTCGCCTTGCCGGACGCGGATCACCGGCGGCTCGAAGGCGTATTTCTTCATGACCACCTGGATGCGGGCCGGGTTTTCCCGGGAGTGTTGCGAGCAGGCCGGAGCCCCCAGGGCCAGCAGTAGGGCCAGGCCGCCGCGGAGGCAGGCGGCCAGGGAACTTTTTTGAAACGGAATGGGGGTGGCGGCGTCCAATCTAAGAACATAACTTCTCCGCGAGAAGAAGTAAAATGAACGGCCCCAGCACCGTAAAATACCTGAATCCGGTGACCATGGAAGCCATCCAATCGAGCAGAGTGGAACCAGGCGACGAACTGGCCCTGGTGCGCGCGGCGAAGTCGGGCGACATCAGTGCCTTCGAGCAACTGGTGAAGCGGTACGACCGGAACATCTTCCGGCTGGCGCAGCACATCACCCAGAACCGGGAAGACGCGGAAGACGTGGTGCAGGAGGCTTTTCTGAAGGCGTACACGCACCTGAACGGATTCCAGGAGCAGTCGAAGTTCTATACCTGGCTGGTGCGCATCGCGGTGAACGAGTCGCTGATGAAGCTGCGGCGGCGGCGCGCCGACAAGACCGTCTCGCTCGACCAGGAGATCGAGACCCAAGAGGACTCCATCCCGCGCGAGGTCACCGACTGGCGGCCCGACCCCGAGCAGGTGTACAAGCAGGGGGAGATGAACCAGATCCTGACCAAGACCATCGGCGGGCTGCCCGGCGGGTTCCGCACCGTGTTCGTGCTGCGGGACGTGGAAGGGCTCTCCACGGAAGAGACCGCGGAAGCGCTGCAGTTGAGCGTTCCTGCAGTAAAATCCAGGCTGCTGCGCGCGCGGCTGCAACTGCGCGAGCGCCTGAGCAAATACTTCAAGCAGCCCCGGGGCAGCGAGGCCAAGGCGTGACCTGCAAAGATTTTCTCAAAGAGCTGACCGACTATCTGGACGGGGCCATCGACACCCGCACCCGCGCCGAACTGGAAGAGCACCTGCTCTGGTGCCACAACTGCCACGTCATCTGCGACACTACCCAGAAGACCATCCAGATCTATCGCGACGCCCAGCCCTACGAGCTTCCGGAAAGCCTGCGCACGCGGCTGCAGAAAGCCATCCTGAGCAAGTGCAAGTGCGTGAAGCTGCCCAAGCCCAGGCTCAAGCCCAAGCGGGCACGGGCCAAATCCAAGTAGAACCCCTACTTATTTCCCAGCCACGCGCCATACGCGAAGAGCGCTCTGTCGACCTGGCGTAGGTCTTCGGTGTGGCCTTGCCACACAATCTCCGCGACAAGTGGCCGGACAACCTGCTCATAATCGCTGAGACTTGTTCTGTCGACCCTGCGACCAGTCAGCCCTTTGACCGCGGTCTCCACTCGTGAATCGAAGATCGGATACCGCGCTCCGCTGAGGAAGTGGAGCAGGGTCGTGGTGCGGGAAAGGCCGAACTTCTTTTCGAGCACTCTACCGTCGCGGCACTTGTACTTCGCCTTCCGCTCGGACCACTCGGTCAGGAACTCAGCGACGCGCTCCTCGCCCGGGCAAGTAGGCATCGCGCGGGCAATCTCCATCCAGTTGTCGTAGGCGACGCTCGCCACGTCGCCCTTCCAGCGACCGTTCGGCAAACCGTCGCCCTTGAGCACACCTTCCTTCCACTGGCCTATCTTCTCGAAGTCGGCAGCGGAGAACGAGGTGTGGCGCCCGATGAGGTCCTGGTACAGTTCTTCATCATCGGCCTGGTACTCGGCCGACCATAGTTGCAGCCACTCCTGCACTGCAATCTCGCGCCCGCTCTTGTCCAGACACTTCAACCTCGCGCTCCTACTTCGGGCGCCAATACTACCGCGTGCAGCGCAAGCCGCGCGACAGGCTGCTGCCCACCCACGTTAGCGCCCAAAAGCGGGGCGCGAACGTGGGGCACCCTCAGGCACCCTCAGGGTCCGTCACCACCTGAAAAGGCGGGCCACCCAATGGGGCACCTCACGCAGATGCTGGAGCAGGTTCTGGTTCGGGTTGGTCTCTCCGAAATGCAGCTTGCCCTGAGTGGGCACAGCACTCTTGAGGTTTAGAGTGAACTGCGGCAAGTCCAGCAGGACGTGCCCTGAGTTCGCGCCCGTCCGCGGATCCCCCGCAGACCTGAAATTGAAAGAATCCGGGTTGTGGATCATCTCGTAAGCATTGAGCATTTCATCCAACACGCTGAGGCTGAAGCCGGCATTCTTCAGCGCCTGTACGGCGCTGTAGAACGAGCCCGGGAAGCGGAACAGACCTGCGGCAGTTTGGCCCTTGCCGGGCGGGAAGAACTGGAAGGAAAAACCGGTCAAGGCACCCGAGGTTTGAGTGAAGGAGGTTCTCTTACTTCCGTCCACCAGGGCGCCCGCAGAGGGGACCTGGCTTCCCTCTCTGATGAAATGCACTCCGCTTCCATCCACCTGGGCGCTGTACCTGTTCCCGCTCTGGTCCACCAGATTCCCATCCTGGTCGTTGCTGATCAGCGCCGGTCGCAGGTAGCCGGAAGAGGCAGGGTCCGCCATCTCACGCAGGAAACCAGCCGTCCCCTAGAGGGAGGACGCTTCGGTGGAAGTCTGGGAACCGGTGAGCAGCTCGTTGAGCAGTCCCAGCATGTCGTTGACGGTGAGGATGCCGACCAGCTTGCCGTCCTCCACCGCCAGCAGGGCGCCGATCTTCTTGCTATAGAGCAGGGCGACGGCTTCGGCGATGGGAGCGTCGGGCGAGACCGACATGGGGCTCTTGGTCATGGCGACGGTGATGGGAGTGGCTTCGAAGACGCGGTTGTAATCCTCGGGCGTCATGTGGGCGAGCATGGAGGGGGCGAGGCGGGCGACGTCGCGGTCGCTGATGATGCCCGCCACCTTGCCCTCGGCGGTGAGGATGGGCACGTGACGTTTCCCGGTGCGGCGGATGAGCAGGGCGGCGTCCAGCAAGCGCGCGTCGTCCTGCAGCGTGGTGACGCTGGTGGTCATGTAATCGCGGACGCGCATGGAACCTCCGGCTGCAACCATAGGCGGCGAATTCTAACAAAGTAATCGCCTTCCTCAAAACGGCTGGGGGCGGGAGGGGCCGGGAAACAAGGACGGGGCTCCCGCCAAAAGAAAACCGGCGGCCACGGCCGCCGGTCGAAAAGCTCCCTGCCGCTCAGTCGTCGCGACGCTTCAGGGTGGGCCGGTCGTCGTCTTCCGCCTTGTCCTTGTCCTTGTCCGAGCTGGTGTTGCTGGTATTGGAGCGGCGCAGGCTGGGCCGGTTGTCCTGCTGGTCGTTCAACTGGCGGCGGTTCTGAATGGCCGCGAGGCGAGCTTTGATGTCGTCGAACTCGGAGGTGGTGACCACGTACTGGTCGCGCGGCGGCAGGATCCTGGCGATCTCCTCCTGCGTCTTCCCGATGCGGTCGGGAGTCTGGGGATGGCTGGCGAAGGCCTTGGCCAGCGTCCCCGGCTTCTTCTTCTCCTTGGCCTGCACCTTCTCAAAGAAGGAGACGAAGGCCTGGGGGTCGTACCCGGCCTTGTACATATACTGCACGCCCAGGTAGTCGGCCTCGGATTCAAAGCCGCGGGAGAAGGTGAGGAAGGTCATGGGCAGCAGCAAGCCCGCGGCAGCGCGGATGCCGTATCCCAGGCCGCCGCCGACAAAGATCAGCGGGATGGACGCCAGGTTGGCGATCTGGCCGCGGGTGGCCTGCCGGGTGGCGTGGCGGGCGGCCACGTGCGCGATCTCGTGCGACATCACCCCGGCCAGCTCCGCTTCCTCGTCCGCCGCCACGATGAGGCCGGTGTTGACGTAGAAGAAGCCGCCGGGCAGCGCGAAGGCGTTGATCTCGTCGGAATCGATCACCTTGATGGTGAAGGGGACCTTGGCGTCGGAGTTGCGCACCAGGTTCTGCCCGATGCGGTTGACGTACTCATTGACCACCGGGTCGGTGTTGAGCTTCACGCTCTGCTCCACCATCTGCGCGTATTCCTTGCCGATGCGGATCTCTTTTTCCAGCGAGTACCAGTTGCCCAGGCCGCGGCCGCCCATCTTGCGGTTGCCGATGGCATCGACGTCGTCCTTGCCGCCATCGTGCTTGTAGTCGCCCTGGGGCTGCGCCTCCGGCTGCTTCTGGTCCCCCGGCGCCTGGGCTGTGTCCGGCTGGGGAGCTCCCTGGGGCGGTTGCGCTGCGGCGTCGTCCGGCTTGGCCGTTTCCTGCGGAGGCGGCGCGGTCGCGCTCGGCGGCGGGGCCGCTGTGGTCTGGGCCAGGGCCGCTGGGCCCAGCATCCCTACTCCCAGCAGAAGCGCGAACAACGTGGCGAGGGCGCGGAATCTCATCGGGTACTCCCCTCCGAAGCTTCTCCAGCTTGCGGATGCCGTCATTATACTCCCCCTTTTTCGCCGGGGCGGACGGCCGGGACGCTTGCCGGCCGGCCGAAGACCTCGAACTCCACCCGCACTTCGTCCTTGACCTTGATGGTGCCGCCGGCGACGCTCACCGGCTTGATGCCGAAATCGGTCTGCCGGACCTTGGCGGAGCCGCTGTAGTGTCCCTGGGTACCGGTGACCTCTACCAGTACAGGGCGGGTCTCCCCGTGCAGCGTCAGGTCGCCGTGCACCCGCCACTTCCCTTCCCCTGCCTTCTCGATGGTGAGGGAGCGGAAGCGGATCTCGGGAAAGCGCGCGCTGTCGAGGACGGTCGGGCCCAGCATGGTCTGCTCCACCTCGGCGCGGTCCTTGGCGGAGAGCTCGGGGTCGAGCACCTGAAGCTGGCGCGACTCCACCTGCAGCTCGACCGAGGGGAGATTGCCGCTCTCGTCAAAGGAACCCTGCGAGATGGGAGCGCGGATGACGTGATTGTGGCCGAAGGCGGAGAAGAGCCCGGCCTTGAACACGCGGACGGTCATGCTGGAGCGCGCCACGTCCATCTGGCGCGTGGTGGGCGCGGCAGCGGTGCTGCTCGCCGCCAACAGGAGGATTGCCGCGGCGGGGATCCAACGGCTTGGCATAGGCCTGGTTGCCTCTACTGATGCCACTGGGCGGGGGAAGGTTACCTGCTAGCGGCCGGAGGCGCGGGATTGCGAGTCCAGGCGCGCGATCTCCCGGGGGAAGAGCGGGTTCCTGGGAAAGTCGCGGTTCAGGCCGACCAGCATCTCGCGGGCGCGCGTGGTGTCCTTGTCGCGCACGTAGGCGATGGCCAGCAGGATGCGGCCGAAGGGCGCCAGATAGCGTCCGTGCTGCGCGGCGCGCTCCACGTCGGCCATGCCCTTTTGCTTGTCGCCGGAGAAGCCGCCCAGCTTCAGGATCCAGCGCCAGGGCGCCGCCAGGCTGCCGATGATGTAGTTGTGCACGCCGGTGGCCAGGTAGGCGTCGGAGTTGTCGGGCTGGACGGCCAGCAGTTTCTCCGCCCAGGCGCTGGCCTCGCGGCTGAGGCGCAGCGACGCCAGGTTCTTCTTCTCGACAAGAGCGGCATAGTCGGCCTTCAGCCCGTAGACCATGGTCATGGCGAAGAGGGCGTTGGCATCCTGCGGGCTGGCAGCCAGGCGCTTGCGCGCCAGGTCCTCGCTTCGGCCCAGCACCGCGTTCAGGCGAGCCTGAATCCCGGGATCGGGCTTGAGCTTGCTCTTTTCCTTGAAGGAGGAGTCGTCCGCGAAGAATTGTCCCTCCAGGATGCCCATGCGGTCGAACTCGGCGAACAGTAGGCCCGCGCCTTCGGCGGCCGGCCCGACGGCATCCTCCGGATGCTGGCCCTGCCAGTTCTGGAATTCCCTCTGCGCGGCGGTGAAATCCAGGTCGTAGAGCAGGCGGAAGCCGCGGTCGAGCGAGGCGGGCGGCGCGGCAGCTGCGGCGCAAGGCGCAAGCGTTCCCAGGACACCCGCGACCAGGAACAGTCTGCAAAGGGTGGTGAGCCGGTTCCTGGGAATCAGGGACACGCTGTTCATGGTTAGTCCGGTCCTTGCCGTTGCCCTACAGGGATAGATTCCCCCACGCCGGAAGCAGTTGCCCGAAGGGTACTCCTGGCGCGCCGGGAAATCCACGGAAAAGCGCGCTTGAGAAGCCCGGCAGGGACTCGTACTATGAGCGGGACTTTTCGCTTCCCGGAGGTGGACCTTGCATGACCGCCGAGCGTTCCTGCGCTCGAGCGCCGCCATGGCCGCGGCGCTGGCGCTGACTCCGAAGCTGCTGGCGCAACTGGCCGCGGCTCCGGCTTCCCTGCCCGAACCCGCGCTCTTCGAACGCGATGCCGAAGCCTACTGGAGCGAACTGCGCAAGCAGTTCCTCATCCCCGCCGACGAGGTGTACCTGAACAACGGCACCGTGGGCTCCAGCCCGCGCCCGGTGCTCGAAGCCATCTTCCAGGCCTACGAAGAGACGGAGAAGATGGCGCAGGCGGAGCCGGAGGACTATCCCATCTGGGGCTACGCGGCGTGGAACGAATTCCGCGACCCGCTGGCGGCGTTCGTAGGCTGCTCGCGCGACGAGCTCGCGCTGGTGCGCAACGCCACCGAAGCCAACAACTACATCGCCAACGGCGTGGACATGAAGCCGGGCGACGAAGTCCTGATGAGCGACCAGGAGCATCCCGGCGGCGAGCAGCCCTGGCAGCTCAAGGCCAAGCGCTACGGCATCGTGACCAAGAAGTTCATCCTACCCAAGCCACCGAAAGACGCAGCCGAGATCCTGAACCGGGTGAGTGACTCCATCACCTATCGGACGCGCGTCATCTTTGTCAGCCACATCTCGACCGTCACCGGCGTGGTGCTGCCGGTGAAGGAGATTTGCGCGCTGGCGCGCTCCAAGGGAATCCTCTCCGCGCTCGACGGCGCCCACGTACCCGGGATGATGAAGCTCGACATCAAGTCGCTGGGCTGCGACATGTACTCCTCCAGCCCGCACAAGTGGCTGCAAGCGCCCAAGGGCTCGGGCTTTCTCTACGTGCGCGACGAGGTCATCGACCGGCTGTGGTCCACCATCGCCACCGAAGGCTGGGACGACCCCAAGATCCGCGCCGAACGCTTCCAGCGCATCGGGTCGTCGAACGTGCCGGCGCTGCACGGGCTGCGGGCTTCCATCAAGCTGGCGAACGACATCGGGATGGACCGCATCGAGGCCCGCCATCGCAAGATCGCCGACTACATTCGCGAGGAGATGGTGAAGCGCGGCGCCGAATCCTGGACTTCGCCCGACCCCGCCCTGCGCTGCGCCATCACCACGGTGAACGTCCCGCCGGTCAAGCGCATGGATCTGGAGAATTGGCTCTGGCACACGCACAAGATCCGCATCCGCGGCGGCGACCCGCACAAACTGCGGCTCTCCACTCCTTATTACCTGCTCAAGAGGGACGTGGACCGCTTCCTGGAGAAGTTCGACGAGTACAAGAGGACGATGGCGTAGCGGCCGTCGCGCTCAGTCGTAGTATTCCAGCCCCAGGTGGGTGATGAGCCCCTCTCCCTGCAGGTGACGCAGGGTGTTCTTGAGCTTCATGGACTGGATGAAGAGGTCGTGCTCGGCGTAGAGGCCCGGGGCGGTCATGGGCGACTTGAAGTAGAAGCTCAGCCACTCCTGGATGCCCAGGTGGCGGAGCTCGGAGCTGCGCTGCGCCAGGTCGAGGAAGAGCACCAAGTCGAGCACGATGGGCGCGGCCAGGATGGAGTCGCGGCAGAGGAAGTCCACCTTGATCTGCATGGGATAGCCCAGCCAGCCGAAGATGTCGATGTTGTCCCAGCCCTCTTTGTTGTCGCCGCGGGGCGGGTAATAGTTGATGCGCACCTTGTGGTGGATCTTGCCGTAAAGCTGCGGGTAGAGATGCGGCTGGAGGATGTACTCGAGCACGCCCAGCTTCGACTCCTCTTTGGTCTTGAACGACTCAGGGTCGTCGAGCACTTCGCCGTCGCGGTTGCCCAGGATGTTGGTCGAAAACCAGC
>CBRAFF010000036.1:0-9809 GCA_967755155.1 uncultured bacterium | reverse complement strand
CTCCGCTTATCCGGAGCTGGGCGAGTCGGCCATTGAGAAGCTGCTGGCGGCACTCGAGCGCCTGCGCACCGTGAAACTTCCGAGCGATTCCGAGCTGGGTCCGACCACGGTCAACATCGGGATCCTCGAAGGCGGGCGCGCGCCCAACGTCATCGCCGACCACGCGCGCGCTCATCTGCTCTACCGGCTGGTCGGCCCCGCGGAAAAACTCAAGCAGGAGATTGTGGCCGCGGCCGGCGAGCTGGCGAAGGTTGACTTCGTCCTGGAGATCCCCTGCGTCCGCCTGCGCGCGCTCGACGGCCTGCCCACCATGGTCGCCGCCTTCACCACGGACATTCCCGCACTTTCCAACTGGGGAGAGCCGCTGCTGCTCGGCCCCGGCTCCATCCACGTGGCGCACACCGAGGGCGAGTACGTGGAGAAGAAGCAACTCACCGAGGCCGTGGAGCTCTACTGCGCCATCGCCAAACGCCTGTTGGGTTGACCCTTATCCTTTGCCACAGAGTCACAGAGGCACAGAGAAGCCCATAAGCAGATCAAGAAAAACTTAACTTTCCTCTCTGCCTCTGTGTCTCTGTGGCAAAAACCGACTAGACTGGGGGCTTGTGACTACAGAAGCCAAGAACGCGCTGGCGGAGGCCTCGTCCTCTTACCTGCGGTCAGCCATGCACCAGCCCGTCCGCTGGTACCAGTGGGGCGAGGAGGCGTTCGCCATAGCCAAGCGAGATAACAAGCCTATTTTGTTGGACATAGGGGCGGTCTGGTGCCACTGGTGCCACGTGATGGACCGCGAATCCTACGAGAATCCGGTGATCGCCGAGGTGGTGAACCGCGAGTTCATCGCCATCAAGGTGGACCGCGACGAGCGCCCCGACATCGACAGCCGCTACCAGGCCGCGGTCTCCGCCATCAGCGGACAGGGCGGCTGGCCGCTCACCGCTTTCCTCACCTCCGACGGCCAGCCCTTTTTCGGCGGCACCTACTTCCCTCCCGACGAGCGCTGGGGACGCCCCGGCTTCCAGCGGATCCTCGAGTCGATCGCCGCCGCCTACCGCGAGCGTCACGGCGAGGTGATGGAATCCGCCGGGCAGGTGATGAACGTGCTCAGCCAGGCCGAGCAGTTCTCCGGACGTGCGGCGGATTTTTCTCCCGCCATCGTGGAGAAGATCTCCCAATCCGCGGTGCGCATGTTCGACGCGCAACACGGCGGCTTCGGCAGCGCGCCCAAGTTTCCGCATCCCGCGACCATGGACTTGCTCCTCGACCGTTACGCGCGTTCGGGCGAAGCGAACCTGAAGACGGTGATCGAGACCACGCTGGAGAAGATGGCGAAGGGCGGAGTCTATGACCAGCTTGCCGGCGGCTTCCATCGTTACTCGGTGGACGAGCGCTGGGTGGTGCCGCACTTCGAGAAAATGTCCTACGACAACTCTGAGCTGCTGAAGAACTACGTGCACGGATATCAGGCGACGGGCAATCCATTTTTCGCGGACGTCGCGCGCGACATCGTGCGCTGGATGGACGAGTGGCTCACCGATCGGGAGCGCGGCGGATTTTTCGCTTCGCAGGATGCCGACATCGATCTGGACGATGACGGCGACTACTTCACCTGGACGGTGGAGGAAACTCGCGCGGCGCTCACCGAGGAGGAAGCGAAGGTCGCCGAGCTGCACTATGACATCGGCGAAGTCGGCGAGATGCACCACAACGAGAAGAAAAATGTTTTGCACGTGCGCGCGTCCGTGGAAGACATCGCGCTGCGGATGGGAACACAGCCGGAACCCGTGCAGTCCATCCTCGATTCCGCCAAAAAGAAAATGTACGCTGTGCGACTGAAGCGTCCGACTCCCTACGTGGACAAGACGGTGTACGTCAGTTGGAACTCGCTGTGCATCTCGGCGTATCTCGAAGCGGCGCGCGTGCTCGGTCTAGAAGAAGCGCGACGCTTCGCGCTGCGCTCGCTCGACCGAATCCTGGCGGAAGCGTGGGACAACGAAAAAGGTCTGCGCCATGTGATCGCGTATTCCGAGGACCATGTGGAGGCGGGCGACCTCGCCCGTCCGGGCGACTCGCAAGAGCCGCCTGCCTCATCGCGCCGCCCGGTCGCCGGCTTGCTCGACGATTCTGCCTTCACCGCGCTGGCCTGCCTGGACGCCTACGAGACCACCGCCGACCTGAGCTACTTCCACTTCGCGCAGAAGATCGCCGACGCCATGGTCGGGCGCTTCTTCGATGCGACCGGCGGGGGCTTTTTCGACGCAGGGCGCACAGCCGAGGACGGCTGTGCCACACAGTTCGGCGCTCTCACCGCCCGCCGCAAGCCTTTCCAGGACGCGCCCACGCCCGCGGGCAATCCCGCCGCGGCCATCGCGCTGCTGCGGCTCTTCGGCTACACCCACGAGCCACGCTATCAGGTAAAAGCTGAGGAAACACTTGAGGTATTCGCCGGATTGGCCGAGCAATACGGGATGTTCGCCGGGACCTACGGAATCGCCGGAATCTGCTTTTCCGCGCCCCACATCGAGGTTGTGGTGGTGGGCAGCGACGCGCTGGCCGACCGGCTGGAGGCCGAGGCGCTCGCGCCCTTCGCGCTCAACAAGGTGGTGTTGCGCATGGCCGACAGCGAGGCCGCGCCCCCGAATCTTCCGCCGGCGCTGGCCGAAACCATCCCCAACCTGCCCGCGGTCCGGGAGGGCAAAACGGTGGCGGTGGTGTGCTCCGGCTTCGCCTGCCGCCCGCCGGTGAGCGACCCCGCCGAACTCAGGGCATTGTTGCAAGAGGTCATCACCGGCTCCGGTCACGCGGCGCGGTGACTGGCGTCACTTCTGCACCCTGCACGGCGCCCCTATCATTTTATGGACGAGGAGGCACTCATAATGCTCATGGAAGCGGAATCCACGATGTTCAAGACCAGCATCGACATCCCGGAGCGGCGCCGCGTGGAACTCATCACCCTGCTGAACACGCGCCTGGCCGACACGCTTGACCTGAAGTTGCAGACCAAGCACGCGCACTGGAACGTGAAGGGACCGCAGTTCCACGAACTGCATGAACTCTTCGACCAGATCGCGGCGCGGCTGGAAGGGGCCAGCGACCAACTCGCCGAGCGCGTGACGGCGTTGGGCGGGACGGCCAACGGCACGGCGCGGCAAGTGGCCGCAGCTTCGACCCTGGCGGAGTACGACCTGCACGCCACCGCCGGTTCGGAACACGTGCGCGCATTGGCCTCGCGACTCTCCCGCCTGTGCGCCGCCGAGCGTGCCGCCATCGACGAGAGCACGCGCTTGGGCGACCTGGCGACCGCGGACCTGTTCACCGAGATCGCTCGCTCCGCCGACAAGGACTTGTGGTTCCTGGAGGCGCACCTCGCGGGGTGAGGGTGCCGTCCCTTCGGGACTCGTGTCGTCCTTGAATCTGCTGACCCGGCACTAACGTGCCGGGCTATCGAGTTGACGGTCGCTTCGCGACTCGGGAAGCCCTGCTTGTCTCCGTGGTAGATCAACGGTTTCCGCCGAGGAGACCGGACGCCGCATCGCGACCCGACTGGCCGCCACGCCCCCGTGTCTCCGTGGTAGATTAACGGTTTCCGCCGCGGAGGCCGAATGGACCACACGGAAGTCTTCCCTGCCCCGAAAGCGTTCTCCGAGCAAGCCTCGGTGCGCTCCATGGAGGAGTACGAGCGCCTGTACCGCGCCGCCGCCGAGGATCCGGAAAAGTTCTGGGCGGAGCGGGCCAAAGCAGTGCACTGGTTCGCGCCCTGGACGAAAGTGCTCGACTGGTCGAATCCTCCCTTTTCCCAGTGGTTCGTCGGCGCCAAGACCAACGTCGCATACAACTGCCTGGACCGGCATCTCTCGACCCCGCGGCGCAACCAGGCGGCCCTGCTCTGGGAGGGCGAGAATCTCGAGCAGCGCATCCTCACCTACCAGGAATTGGCGCGCCGCGTCGCCAAGTTCGCCAACGCGCTGAAGGGCCTGGGGCTGAAAGCCGGCGACCGCGCCATCATCTATATGCCCATGGTGCCGGAAGCGGCGGTGGCCATGCTGGCCTGCGCCCGCCTGGGCATCACGCATTCGGTCGTTTTCGGCGGCTTCTCGGCGGAGGCGCTCAAAACGCGCATCGAGGACCTGGAAGCGCTGGTGGTCATCACCTCGGACGCCAGCCTGCGCCGCGGCAAGGAGATTCTGCTGAAGCAGAATGTTGACGACGCGCTGGCCGGCGGCTGTCCCAGCGTGCGCCACGTCATCGTGCACAAGCGCCTGGGCACGCTCACCCAGATGAAGGCCGGGCGCGACCTGTGGTGGGACGACCTAACCACTGGCGTTTCAGAGGTTTGCCCCGCCGAGGAGCTAGACAGCGAGCATCCCTTGTACGTCCTCTACACCTCGGGGACGACGGGCAAGCCCAAGGGCGTGGTGCACACCACCGGCGGCTACCTTACGCAGGTGCTGGCTACGCTCGACTGGGTGTTCGACCTGAAGCCCGGCGACATCTACTGGTGCACGGCGGACATCGGCTGGGTCACCGGGCACAGCTACGTGGTCTATGGGCCGCTGGCGGCGGGCGCCACCATGCTGATGTACGAAGGCGCGCCCGACTGGCCCAAGCCCGACCGCATCTGGCGCATCATCGAGAAGTACCGGGTGAGCATCCTTTATACGTCGCCGACCGCCATCCGCTCCTTCATCCGCCAGGGCGACGGCTGGCCCGAGGGCCGCGACCTGTCGTCGCTACGCCTGCTGGGAACGGTGGGCGAGCCCATCAACCCGGCGGCGTGGAAGTGGTACAACCGCGTGATCGGCAAGGAGCGCTGCCCCATCGTGGACACCTGGTGGCAGACGGAGACGGGATGCATCCTGATCTCGCCCATGCCCGGAGCCACGCCCGCGAAACCCGGCTCGGCCACGCGGCCGCTACCCGGCGTGGCCGCCGACGTGGTGGACGACCAGGGAAACTCCGTTGCCGTGGGCAAAGGCTTTCTGGTGCTCACCCAGCCCTGGCCGGCGATGCTGCGCACGCTCTACAAGGATCCGGAGCGCTACAAGGAGAATTACTGGTCGCGTTTCCCGGGAAAATATTTCACCGGTGACGCGGCCACGCGCGACGAGGATGGCTACATCTGGTGCCTGGGCCGGGTGGACGACGTCATCAACGTGGCCGGCCACCGGCTGAGCACCATGGAAGTGGAGTCGTCGCTGGTGCGGCACGCCAGCGTCGCGGAAGCGGCGGTGGTGGGCGCGCCCCACGAGCTCAAGGGCCAGGCTATCCACTGCTTCGTCACGCTGAAGAAAGATGCGGTGACGGGCGACGGTATCTCCGATGAGTTGCGCGAGTGGGTGGCGCATGAGATCGGAGCGCTGGCCCGTCCGGAGCGCATTCACTTCGTGGTCTCGCTGCCCAAGACGCGCTCGGGCAAGATCATGCGGCGCCTGCTGCGCGAGATTGTCACCACCAAGTCGGTCTCCGGGGACACCACCACGCTCGAGGACTACAACGTCATCCTCCAGCTCAGCCAGCAGGGAAAAGAGGAAGAGGAGATCCTGAAAGAGAAGAAGTAGGAGGCAGCCATGGCAAAGATCACGCAGCTGATGATTCAGGTGGAGAACAAGCCCGGAACGCTGGCGCACATCTGCTCCGAGCTGGCCAAGGTAGCGGTGAACATCACCGCCATCATGGCGTCGCGGGACGAAAAGGAAGGCATCCGCATCGTGGCCACGCCCCACGTCACCGCCAAGAAGGTGCTCGACAGCCTCAAGATCTCTTACCGCGAGGAAGACGGGGTCGCCGTGCGGCTCAGCGACCGCCCGGGCGCGCTGGGCAAGGCCACGCGCAAGCTGGCCGACAAGGGCATCAACATCCACTACGCCTACGGCACTATCGTGAAGGGTGAAGGCCGCGCCCTCATCATCATGGGCGTGTCGGACGTGAACAAAGCGGCAGACCTGGTGTAAGAAAACCTTTCACCACGAAGGACACGAAGGCGCACGAAGGGATTGGCCTGTACCTTTCCTTGGTGAACCTTCGTGACCTTCGTGGTTAGCTCTTTCCGTAACAATCATCCAGCAGTTCGATGACGTGCTTCACTTCCCTGTTGAGGCCGCGGCGCCGGACTCCGGCGCGAAGCTGCAACATGCAGCCCACGTTGGCGGTGGCAATCACCTCGGCGGGGACCGAAGCCACGTCTTCCATCTTGGCGTCGAGGATCTGCATGGACAGTTCGTTCTCGACGACGTTGTAGATGCCGGCCGAGCCGCAGCAGTGATCGGAGTGCGGCATCTCGACCAGCTCTGCGCCGGCAGCGCGCAGCAGCTCGCGCGGCGCGGAGCGGATCTTCTGGCCATGCGCCAGGTGGCAAGGGTCCTGGTAGGTGACGCGGGCGCCCAGCTTCTTCGCCGGCGGGCGCAGCCCAAGCTCCGCCAAGTATTCTGTCACATCCTTCATCTTGGCGGCGAAGCGCCTGACTGTCTCGGCGTACGCCGGGTCTTCGGCGAGCAGGTCGTCGTACTCCTTGAGCGTGGAACCGCAGCCGGCGGCGTTGGTGATGACGGCGTCGAAGCGGTCATCAAGCATCGCGTCAATGTTGCGGCGGGCGAGCGAGCGGGCCTCCTCGCGGAAGCCGGCGTGGGCATGCAGCGCGCCGCAACAGCCCTGCCCCTCGGGCACCACGACCTCGATGCCGTTGCGGGTCAGGACGCGTACGGTGGCGCGGTTCAGCTCGGCAAAGGCGACGCTCGAGATGCATCCGGCAAGAAAGGCCACGCGCGCGCGCCGCTCGCCCTCGGCCGGGAAAACCTTCCCGATGTCGCTGAAGAAGAACTGGTCGTCCACGCGCGGGGCGAGCGCCTCGACCTCCGCCAGGCCGAAGAGCTTCAGGATGCCGGTCCAGCGCACGAACTTCTCCAGTCCCGAGCGTTGATACCAGCGCAGGCGTCGCGCCCAGCGGGCGAGCACTGTGTAGTCGCTCAGCACGGTGGCAAGGAAGTAGCGGCGCAAGGTGCGCGCGAGCCAGGGCCGCTGGTAGTGCTGCTCGATCTGGGCGCGGGCGCGCTCCACGATGCGCCCGTACTCGACGCCCGAGGGGCACGCCGTCTCGCAGGCGCGGCAATCGAGGCAGCGGTCGATGTGAGTGACGAAGGAATCGCCGATGTTGAGCCGCCCCGAATCCGCCTGGAGTACCTGGTAGATGCGGCCGCGGGGCGAATCCGCCTCCATCCCCAGCACGCGATATGTGGGGCAGTGGTTCAGGCACAGCCCGCAGTGGATGCAGACGGAGTACAGCTCCCAGGTGGGACGGTCAGAGCCGGCAAAGTTCGAGGTGGGTTGGACGGCGGCAGGCATCAGACCAGAAACCTTCCGCGATTGAGGATGTTCGCCGGGTCCATCGCCTGCTTCACCTTCTTCATGCACTCCCGGTCGGTGGGCGACGAGCCCCAGACGTCGAAGTGCAGCTTGGCTTCGCGGGGACATTGCGTGACCACCGCGGAGGCGTCGCGCGGCAGGGCGCTGCGCAAGGCGGAGACCGCGGCTACGTACTGCATGGCCGAGGGCGGGTCCACAAGGAGGGGCAGGAAGGCGAACTCCAGCGAGCCTGCGCCGAAACGCCCGACGGCGGCGGGCAGGAAGTTGTTGTCCAGGGCGCGCTCGGCGGCAGCGAGCGCCCCTGCCACCGCGTTCAAGGGCAGGCTGACGGCGACCAGCATGGCGTTGTGATGGCGCTTGAGCACAGCCTCCTCGAAGCGGAGGAGCTGACGCCAGAAGACAGCCTCGGGGTCGCCGACCAGTTCTTGGGAAACGGCGCTGCCTAGTTCGCGCCGGTAGCGGGCGAGGACGGCGTCTGACCCGACGGCGCGCACCAGCACTCGCCAGGCGCCCGGATCGAGCTGGACCGGGGCCGCAGGCTGGAGGTCGTCCACGTTGCGCGGCGGCGGAGCCTGGCGCAGATATTCCTGGGCGCGCGGAGAGACCAGCTCCAGGCAGGTGGGGCTGAGCACGGAGCGCAGCACACGGTCGCGGAAGGCGACGGCTTCCTCCGGCGACGCGAAGTCGCAGGCGAAGGTCGCGGTCTGGCGCGGGCGGGGGAAGACCTTGAAGTTGGCGCTGACGATGATGCCCAGTGTGCCGAAGCTGCCGATGAGCAGCTTCATCAGGTCGTAGCCGGCGACGTTTTTCACCACGCGGCCGCCGCCCTTGGCGATGCGTCCATCGCCGGTGACGAAGTGCACGCCGATGCAGTAGTCGCGCAGCCCGCCGTAGCCGTGACGCAGCGGACTGGAGGCGGCTGTGGCCAGCAGGCCGCCGACAGTCTCGCGCTCGGCGTGCGCCGACTGCACGGGAAGGAATTGCTGGTTTGCCGCCAGCTTCTCCTCGAGCGCCGCCAGGGTCATGCCGGCGCCGGCGCCCAGGGTGAGGTCGCCGGGGTCGTAGTGCTCGAGCGCGGCCAGGCGGCGGGTTTCGAGGACGATGTCCACGCGCTCGGGGACGCCGCCGATCCCCTGCCGCGCGAATCCGCCGGCCGGGACCACGGTCAGGTCGTGGGCGGAGGCGAAGCGCAGAATGGCCGCAACCTCTTGGGCGGAACCGGGCGCAACCACAGCCGCGGGCGAAACTTCTTCGATGGCCAGGCCAGCGAGCGCCTCCGCATCCTCGCGGACGTGCTCTTCTCCGACGATGGCCGCCAGCTCGCGCGCCAGCGAGACCGCCGTCTCCGCCGCGCTCATAGCGGGACTCCGCCGGGCAGCGCCGCTCCCGAGGTCTCGCGGCAACTGCGGGTGGTGGGAAACATCTTCTGCGGGTTGAGGATGGAATCCGGGTTGAAGGCGTCGCGCAGCCGGGCCATGACCTCCAGGTCGTCGGGGGTGAAGAGCATGGGCATGAGCTCGCTCTTCTCCATGCCCACGCCGTGCTCGCCGGTGATGGAGCCGCCCACGCTCACGCAGTACTGGAGAATCTCGCGGCCGGCGTCGAGGGTGCGGCGGGTCTGGTCGGGGTCGCGGACGTCGAAGAGGATGAGCGGGTGCAGGTTGCCGTCGCCGGCGTGAAAGATGTTGCCGATGGTCAGCGAATATTTCCTGGCGACGGATTCGATGTGCCGCAGCGTGTCGGGGATGCGGGTGCGGGGGATGACGCCGTCCTGCACGTAGTAGGAAGGAGAGATGCGGCCGACGGCGCCGAAGGCGTTCTTGCGTCCCGCCCACAGGCGCTGGCGCTCCTCGTCGTCGCGGGCGCGGCGCAGCTCGCGCACCCGCAGCCGGCGGCAGACTTCGCCCACCGCCTCCGCCTGCTCCTCCACCGCCTGGCGCAGGCCTTCCAGCTCGATGAGCAGCACCGCGCCGGAATCCAGGGGATAGCCGGCGTGCATGGCCGCTTCGACCGTGCGCAGCGTCCAGCCGTCCAGCATCTCGAGCGCCGCCGGCGTGATGCCTTCGGCGGTGATGGCGGCGACAGTCTGGGCCGCGTCGTCGATGCGGTCGAAGATGGCCAGCAGCGTGACCACGAACTCCGGCAGGCGCGTGAGCTTGACGGTGATCTTGGTCGCGATGCCCAGCGTGCCTTCCGAGCCGACAAAGAAACCCGTCAGGTCGTATCCGCAGGATTCGGCGGCCTTGCCGCCGTACTCCACCACGCGCCCGTCAGGCAGCACGACTTCCAATCCGGTAACGTGGTTCACGGTGACGCCGTAAGCCAGGGTGTGCGGCCCGCCGGAGTTCTCGGCCACGTTGCCGCCGATGGTGCAGGCCTTCTGGCTGGAAGGGTCAGGAGCGAAGTAGAAGCCGTCGCGGGCAACGGCGTTCGAGAGGTCGAGGTTGACC